>CALMWM010000164.1 GCA_937873435.1 uncultured Gallionellaceae bacterium | reverse complement strand
CGACCAGATTAGCCGCGATCAGGTGATCGGCAGGAAACTGCTCGAAGTGTTTCCCGGCGCCAAGGATTTCGGTTTTCCCGATATTTTGCAGCGCGTCTGGCAAAGCGGCGCGGCGGAACGCTTTCCGACGACTTTCTATAGCGACCAGCGCATCGCCGGCTGGCGCGACAATTACGTCTACAAGCTGCCCAGCGGCGAAATCGTGGCGATTTACGACGATGTCAGCGAGCGCCGGCGCAGCGAGGAAAATCTCCGCCTCGCCGCCAAGGTGTTCGAGAGCAGTACCAACGGCATCGTCATCACCGATACCGGCGGCCACATCCTGAGCGTCAACGCTGCCTTCAGCCGTATCACCGGCTATGCCCTGCCGGAAATCCTCGGCGAAACCCCGCGCATCCTGAAATCCGGCCGGCACGAGAGTACTTTTTACCGCAAGATGTGGGAAACCTTGCAAGAAAACGGCCACTGGGAAGGAGAAATCTGGAACAAGCGCAAGAACGGCGAAATCTACCCGGAATGGATGAGCATCGGCAACGTAACCAACGACCAGGGCGAAACCACCCATTTCGTCGGCACCTTCACCGACATTTCCCAGCGCAAGGCGGCGGACGAGCGCATCAACTACCTCTCCCATCACGACGCCCTGACCGGGCTGCCCAACCGCACCCTGTTGCACGATCGCATCGCGCAAATCCTCGCGGTCTGCCAACACCTGCATTGCAAGGCGGCGTTGCTGCTGATCGACCTCGACCGTTTCAAGAACATCAACGAATCGCTCAACCACGATTTCGGCGACCAATTGCTGCAACTGGTGGCAGAACGCCTCGCCGAATGCGTCCGTAGCTTCGACACGCTGGCGCGCAGCGGCGGCGACGAATTCGTGGTGCTGATGGGCGAGGTGCATAGCCTCAACGAAATTTCGGCAATGGCGAAAAAAATCCTCGCTGCGATGAACCAGCCTTTCCAGATTGAAAGCCAGGAAATCATCATTACCGGCAGCATCGGCATCAGCGTTTTTCCCGACGATGGCGACAACACCCAGGCCCTGCTGAAAAACGCCGACGTCGCGATGTACCGCGCCAAGGAACAGGGACGCAACAATTGCCAGTTCTACACCCAGGACATGAACGTGCGCACCTTCGAAACGCTGGTGCTGGAGAACAGCCTGCGTCACGCGCTCGCGCGCCAGCAATTCCTGCTGCATTACCAGCCCCAAGTGGATATCGCCAGCGGCGCCATCATCGGGGTGGAAGCGCTGATCCGCTTGCAGCATCCCGAATTGGGCATCGTCTCGCCGGCTAATTTCATCCCGATTGCCGAGGAAACCGGGCTGATCGTGCCGATCGGCGAATGGGTCATGCAGGAAGCCTGCCGCCAGACCAAAGCCTGGCACGATCAGGGATATACCGGCCTGTGCGTGGCGGTCAACCTGTCGGCACGCCAGTTCCGCCAGAAGGGACTGCTGTTCGATGCGGTGGCCAAAGCGCTCGCCGAGAGCGGCCTGAATCCCGAAAAACTGGAACTGGAGCTGACCGAAAGCATCCTGATGCAGGATGCCGAGGAGACCATCGCGGTCCTGCACCAGATCAAGCAAATGGGTGTGCAACTGTCGATCGACGATTTCGGCACCGGCTTTTCCTCGCTCGGATACCTGAAGCGCTTCAACCTCGACAAACTCAAAATTGATCAGTCCTTCGTCCGCGAGATTACCAGCGACCCCAACGACCTGGCCATCGCCAAGGCCGTCATCGCCCTCGGCCACAGCCTCAATCTCCCCTGCACCGGCATAATGAGGAGCCGCAACGGCGGGGAACCCTGGCCGACATCACCTGCGACTCCGACGGCA
>CALMWM010000163.1 GCA_937873435.1 uncultured Gallionellaceae bacterium | reverse complement strand
ATATCTAACCAGCTCCAGCAGGTAGGCTTCTTCTTCGCAAACGATGGATTTATAGCGGTTCTGGAACAGGTGCCCGGAGCGTTTGTTATTACGATTGAAGGACACGGCATACCCGGTAAGAAGGCTGCGCATAAAGGACGACAACGGCGTGGAAGTTGGCATTAACAGAAGGTGAAAGTGATTGGATAACAGCGCCCAAGCATAACAGCGGACACTGGTTTCGGAAAGCAGTTTGGCGAAGCGATCAAAAAAGAGTTGCCGATCGTAATCATCGTTGAAAATATCGCGCCGCTCGATACCGCGAACGATAACGTGTTGGAGAAGACCGGCAATGTCAAGTCGGGGTAGGCGTGGCATGGGCAAAATGTACCATCGTGGCAAATAGTGTCAATAGAAAAATAACAAGCAGCGTCCCCTATGACCCAGCTGTTGCGGGCAGATTCAAATTGCAAGTGCACCACGTAGAGTAATCCGCATGACTTCCGCAGGTGTCCGGTAGTCGAGGCACTTTCGTGGTCGATTATTTATCTGCTTTACCACCAGTTCCAGTTCTTCTTCGGTGATTGTGGTGAAGTCGAACCCTTTCGGAAAATAGTGACGCAGGATCCCGTTCGTGTTCTCGTTCGTTCCCCGCTGCCACGCCGCATAAGGGTCAGCGAAATAGACCGTCAGGCCGGTCTTCGCTTCCAGCTCTTTGAATCGAGAAAATTCCTTGCCATTATCGACGGTCAGTGTGTGCCGGAGAGCCTTCGGAAGCCGCCAGAATGAAGCCGTTGTGGCCTGCGTCATGGTTGCTGCTCTCTTGTCGGCCAGCTTCGCGGCCACAAGAAACCTGCTCTTTCGTTCGACATGCGTTGCGAGGTGTCCACAGCCCTTCTTGCCTTCGAGCGTATCGCCCTCCCAGTCGCCGAAGCGCTCACGTGAATCAACGATTGGCGGACGCTGAGAAATTGACACACGTCCAGGAATAAAGCGCCTTCCTGAGCCGTAGCGCGTCTGCCGGCGCCGCTTCTTGTGGCGCCTGCGCAAGTGCTGGTGAAGGTTGCCACCTTCCATGGCGACCAGGTAGACCCAGCGGTAGATCGTCTCGTGACTGACTCGCATCCTTCCATCATTCGGATAGTCGAGTCTCAATCGTGCAGATATCGCTTCCGGTGGCCAGTCAAGCTTGAGCTTATCTTCAACATACTTGACTAGCGGCAGATGACTCTGGCGGCGAAAGCTGCGCGCCCTGTGCCGCTTGAGTTCTACGTCACGTTCGATGAAGTAGTACCAGTACGTGGAATGTGGCGGCTTGTTACGCTTGATCTCGCGACTGATCGTCGTGTGATGTCGCCCAAGGCGACGAGCGATCTCGCGATGGCTCATCTGGCTGTGCAAATGACTGATGACATATCGGTCCTTTGCGGTAAGATGCGTGTAGGACATGGCGGGCTCCTCCTGGGGTATGTGTTGGTCGCGCTTCACACACTACCAGATTTACCTGCCATGTCCTTTGCTTAGCTCATGTGGTGCACTTACGAATAGAATCTACCGGGGGAGAACGGGGAGAACGGGGACGCTGCTTGTTATGTTGCTAATTATGGCAATAAAAAAATAG
>CALMWM010000162.1 GCA_937873435.1 uncultured Gallionellaceae bacterium | reverse complement strand
ATGCGGCAGGTGCCGGTGTCAAGGCCAGCGTGGTACAGGCCAACGGGGGTTACCAGTTGTCGCTGTCCAGCACCAAAACCGGCACGGACAACAGCATAAAACTCGCCGTCTCCGACAGCGACAATACCAATGGCGACCTGGCGGGTCTATCGGCCTTCGCCTTCAACCCGAGCGCCGGCCCGAGCGGCTACAACAAAAATCTCAATGTAACCGTCGCTGCGCAGAATGCCCAGTTGACGGTCAACGGCGCGTCCGTCACCAGCCAATCGAATGCGGTAACCTCTGCGGCAAAAGGCGTGACCCTGAACCTGGCCGCGACCGGGAGTGCCACGGTCGGGGTGGCGCGCGATTCCGAAGCCTTCGCTGCCTCGGCCCAGAAATTCGTCGAGGCTTACAACGCGTTGCAGAAAAGCGTTAGCGAGTTATCCGGCACGGCTTCGCCGTACTCCGCTTCGCCGCTGGCATCCGACGGCTTGACCAGCAAACTGGTCAACGAGGTGCGCAACACCGTGGCACAAGCGTCTTATGGGTATGGCAGCAACAAAACGACATTGGCCGATATTGGCATCACCAAACAATCTAACGGCACCTTGGCGCTGGATAAATCCAGGCTGCAAAGCGCGCTTGCCGCCAACCCGGAGAGTGCCGCCAACTTGCTCGCCAACACCGCCGACCGACTGACCAATTCGGTAACCCGCGCAACCGGCGCCAACAGCGAACTGCAATACACCACGCGCGGCCTGAGCAATGCGGTGCAAACCCTGCAGAACCAGAAAACGCTACTGCAAAACTACACCTCGCAAACCTTCTACGGTTTGCCGGCGCAGCCGCCGTTGTCCAGTTATCTTTCGAAAACCAACACCGCTACCCATGCGGGACGATATACCCAGGTTTCCGGACTGTATTGAGCGCCGCCCCGGCGCCAACGAAAGGGGCGCCCCGCATGGGACGCCCCTTTGCATTTCTGCTGACTGACGTTTACTGCACCGTCAGTTTTCTGGTCGTCACCGCTTTCTTCTTCGGCAATACCAGCTCCAGCACGCCGTCGTTATATTTAGCCGACGAAGTCGCTTCGTCGATGTCCTGGCCCAATGCGAAACTGCGGGCAACCTTACCGAAATAGCGCTCGCTGCGCAGCACCTTGTCGCCCTCTTTTTCCTCTTTTTGCTTCTTCACTTCGGCGCTGATCGAAACCTGGTTGCCGTCGATGGTAACGTGGATGTCCTCTTTCTTGACGCCGGGAATATCGGCATGGACGGTGTAGGATTTATCGTTTTCCTTCACGTCCACCTTGATCTGCATCTGCTGCACTTGCCCCTCGAAACGCACCGGGCGGAAAAATCCCCGGAACAGGTCGTCGAACGGTTCGGCAGCGAGATCAAACGGATCGTAACGGCTGATGTTTGCCATGGTTTTACTCCTTTCGAATTTAGGTTAATAGCAAATGCTTCCGCGTACTTAACTATAGGGGCATTCAGCCCGAATTCAACCGCCCCCAAGATAAATGACAATGTTGTTTTTTTTATCCGTGCGCTCTAGTAATATCGGGTAAAAACCATCGGATGGTGGTTTAAAAAAACGATAAACGGAGGAGTGGCAATGCTGAACAATCTCAAAATCAAAACTCGGCTGTATGTGCTGATCGGGTTCGCTTCGCTGCTGTTGGTATGGGTGGGGATGACCGGTCTGTCCGGGATCAACACCACCTCGGCGGCGCTGTCCTCGGTATACAACAATCGCCTGGTCGCCATCGACCAGCTCAACGAAGTGCGCAACTATCAGCTACAGGTGCGCCTGGCGCTGTTCGCCGCGCGCCAGGAAACCGACGCTTTTGAAATCATGAATCACGCAGACCGCATCCGCGGCTACATTTTCAAGATTGAAAACATCCTCAAGGCCTATACCAGCCGCGCCATGCCCCCCGAAGAAAAAGCCCTGACGGATGCTTTCATCGAGGCGCGG
>CALMWM010000161.1 GCA_937873435.1 uncultured Gallionellaceae bacterium | reverse complement strand
ATCCAGCACCTCCCGGTTGGTAATCGCCGCGCTCAAGTAACGATAACGGCGCTCGTCGTCCCGATCTGCCTCTCGGAGCCACGCGTCCACTGGCTGCGGATAGCCCCCGTGCATCCCGGATTGCTCATAGAAGTCCTTGTGTAGTTGGGTGCGCGATAGAAATACCAATCCGCAACTGTCGCATTCCAATATATCCAAATCTTCGGCATCACGGACTCGGCCAGTGCGGCGGTGATGGGAAAATCCACCACAAAGGTAACACGCCACTTCAGGCGCGCTCACCAAGCCGTCCTCCCCCCGTCCACGCTGACTACGGCGCCGTTCATGTAACTCGACGCCTCGCTCAATAGAAAGAGCAGCGTTCCCTGGTACTCATCCGGCTTGGCCATTCGCCCCATTGGGATACGACTCGCCACCTCCTTCAGAAAATCCGGGGCTTGCCCGTTCTCCACCCCACCGGGGCACAGAGCATTGCAGCGTACGCCCTGCTCCACCCAGTAGGTGGCCAGGTAACGAGTCAGGCCGATCAGGCCGGATTTCACCACCGAATAGGTGACGGGCTTCACCGGTTGCTGGTCTTCCGGCACACCGGGCTTGCGGTAAAGGCGCTGATCCGGGGCAATCAGCCCGAGATCGGAGGAAATATTGACGATGCTACCTCCCTGCCGGGCGATGGCCGAGCCGTAATGCTTGGCGCACAGAAATGCCCCCGTCAACCCGACTGCCAAGTCGGCCTCCCAAGCCGCAAGAAGGAAATTCTCCAGGCGGGAAAAATTCTTGCTGCCATCCCCTTCCATCTTGGGATTGTTGGCAGCGTTATTGACCAGACCATCGATGCGGCTGTGGCGCGCTTGCACTGCGACACAATTGGCCTCGACTTCCGCTTCACGGGTGATATCCACCGCCCAGCCGCTGGCGGGGACGCCGAAACGGTCATGAAGATCGGCAGCAAGTTGCGACACTGGCTGGGCATGAAGATCCAGCAGCACCGGGGTGCCGCCCGCTCGCGCCACCACCTCGGCGTGCTGGCGGCCAAGCAGACCTGCAGCACCGGTAATGACGATAACGCGACCATTTAGCGAAAACAGGTTGTCATTCATAAAATCCATCCTTCAAAACACTGTGACAGTCTGCCCGCCATCCACCACCAAACAGGTACCGGTGATGAAGCGGGCACGCTCGGAGCAGAGAAACAGGGCAGCATCGGCCATTTCCTCGGGGGTACCGAAGCGTTTCATAGGCACGGTGGTCTCGATAATTCGCGCCACCCGCTCGGGATCGTTTTTTATCTTGGCGTCCCAACTACCGCCGGGAAATAGCACATTGCCGGGAGCCAGGCAGTTGACGCGCACTTGCGGCGCCAGACGCCGCGCCATCTGTTTGGTGAGCGCAATCAGCGCCGATTTTGCCACAGAATAATCGGTGGGCGCACCGATAGCCTCTAGTCCGGCAATGGAAGAGATGAACAGCAGGTTGCCCCCGCTCGCCTCAAGCAGGGGCAAAGTGGCTCGGGCGGTCACTTCCGCCGTGGTGAAATTCATCCGCCACGCGTCCACAAAACAGGCCGCGTCCGGCAGGGCATCCTGAGTGCCGCGCCCATCGCCCACGTTAGCGATAACCACGTCCAGCCCGCCCCAGGCTGCATTCAGGTTGTCCACGATGGTAGGCCAGGCAGCCTCCTCCGCACAATCGGCAGGGAAGGCCCGCACCAGTTCTGCCCCGAACGCTTCGGACAGCCGGGCGGCAGCAGCAGCGAGGGGCTCCGGCGTTCGTGCCAGCAGTGCCACTCGTGCACCTTCCCCGAGAAAGCCTGCGGCCATGGCAAGGCCAATGCCGCGGGAAGCACCAGCAATAAGTATACGCTTGCCACTCATCCCCAAATCCACGATCAGGTTCCCTTGTAGGCGCAGCCGACTAGCATGAGTTCACGAGACCAGCGCAGAAACTTGTTTTGCGTACGTACCGGAATGAAGGGACTGATAGCGGCACAGAAATGGTTAAGAACAGGATAGCGCCAGACTATAGGCAGTTGCCGAAACTTATACACCGAGATGCGCTCGAAATCGCACAAATTGAAAATGTCCCGGAGGGACACAATGGAAAAGGGGGTGCGGTGGGTGAAGTCATCGAAATAAATCTTGTAGTTCGACTCCCAATCCGGCACCAGACAGAGCAACAACCCGCCCGGCTTGAGTACCCGGCGAGCTTCCATCAGGAATCTGTCAGGGGCACGCAGATGTTCCAGAAAGCTCTTGTTGTAAAGAACATCGAAGGTATTGTCGGCAAAAGGCAAGCGTTCTTGCTCCACATCGCAAGTTTCGACGGGAATTCCGCTAGTTTCCAGCAGAGCCCTGCTCTCCCCAGAACGATCAAGGCCATGGCAATCCAAACCCATACACTGGAAATGCTTCAAAAACTCCCCACGTCCGCATCCGGATTCGAGCAATTTCATGCCTGGTTTCATGGCAAAGGCATGAAACAGATAGGCACACAGCTTGGCGGGATAGTCGGTATAAGGATGCGAGCCTTCGTCGTACGCCACGGAAAGATAATCAGCCATGGCAATCCCGTTCTTCCACCAACTCCATCAGTATCCCGTCTGGGTCGTGACAATAGGCTACTCGCACCTTGCCGTTCGGAGAATCGGCGGGCGGGTTGACGACAGCGCCGCCTAGTTGGGCGACCTGCTGGCAGGTGGCAGCCAAGTCATCCACGGTAAAAGCAATGTGGGAACAGCCCAATCGATTGGACGGGGTGTTCTCCAATGGGCGGGTATCAGGATGGGAATGATATTGCAGCAACTCCACCAGAGAGCCATCCGGCGCTTGGAGCTTGGCCCATTCCAGCTCTACGCGGGGAATCCCGACCACGATGTCAATGAAGGTACCACTTTCCGTTTCCCGCTTCCACAGCGTCAGCCCCAGTGTCAAGTAAAATGCCAGGGAGCGTTCCATGTCCCGAATCACCAAGCCCGTATGGCGAGTATTGCGGATCACACATCCTCCCTGATGCAGTCGTGGATGGCACCGGACAGGACATCCAGCCCTTCCCGAAGTGCCGCTGCTGTAATGCACAAAGGGGGCGCCAGCTTGATGGATTCCCGACCGGTGTGAACCACCAGCACCCCCCGCTGCATACAACGCTCGGCAATATGGTCGCACAGAGAGGCCAGCGGCTCCCCGGAGGGGCTGTTGAACAGCACCGCCGCCAGTAGTCCCTTGCCCTGCACAGAACTGACGTGGTCGGGAAAACGCGCCTGTATGCGCCGCAATTCTTCATGGAAAACTTCACCGAGTTGCCGAGCGTTATCGATCAACCCATCCTCCAGTAGTGCTTCCAGATTGGCCTTGCCGGCGGCGCAG
>CALMWM010000160.1 GCA_937873435.1 uncultured Gallionellaceae bacterium | reverse complement strand
TGCCGAGTTGCGTCAGCCGTTCGACGTGCTCGACCGCGCGCAAATCCTTGGAGTTGAGGATATAAGTGCCGTGCTCGTCCTCCTCTATCGGCATCAGTTCGCCGGGACGCTGGCTTTCCTCGATCGCGTATTCCTTGTTTTCCAGCACCTTGTAATCCCAGCGGCACGAGTTGGTGCAGGTACCTTGATTGGCGTCGCGGTGGTTGAAATAGCCGGACAGCAGGCAGCGCCCGGAATAGGCGATGCACAGTGCGCCGTGGACGAACACCTCAAGCTCCATGTCGGGGCAGCGTTGGCGGATTTCGGCGATCTCGTCAAGCGACAGTTCGCGCGACAAGATCACTCGCGTCAGCCCCAGCGAACGCCAGAAATTGACCGAAGCATAGTTCACAGTATTGGCCTGTACCGACAGGTGGACAGGCACTTCCGGCCATTTTTCGCGCACCATCCAGATCAGGCCGGGATCGGCCATGATCAGCGCATCGGGGCGCATCGCGATGACCGGTTCGATGTCGGCGAGATAGGTTTTGACCTTGGCGTTGTGCGCCATCAGGTTGCTGGTGACGTAGAATTTTTTCCCCAGCCGGTGCGCCTCGGCAATGCCGCTTTCCAGCTCGGCCAGACCGAATTCGTTGTTGCGCGCGCGCAGGCTGTAGCGCGGCTGCCCGGCGTACACCGCGTCGGCGCCGTAGGCGTAAGCGGCGCGCATTTTTTCCAGCGAACCCGCCGGCAATAGTAGTTCAGGAGTTTTCATCGGATGCCTCGTTGTAATGCATCAAGCAAATTGGCGAGGCCGTAAATCAGGATAACGAAGACAATGGATAACACCGTGACGATTGCAATATCGCGCGGCGTGAAATCGTCGAACATGCCGACCAGCAGATAACCCGAGGAAAACAGTCCGAGCATGGCGAAATAGGCGAGGGCGCTGAAAATCAGGCCCAGCAGCTTTTCGGCATTGAGAAAGAAAAACAGCCAGACCCCGAAAGTGAGGGCAATGCCTGCCGCGATTGCGAATAGTTTAAAAAGATGCCAATCCATAGCGGTTTCTGGGGAATTGCAACATGATGAATTAATCGTCCGTTTCTGCTAAATCGTCTGGGCGCGGGAAAATGTACTGGCGAGTGCTTGGTCAGTCTTATTCATCCTCGTCAATTATGATTTCGCCGTTTGGCCCCCAATTGACCTTGGTAATTCCCGGCGATTCGGCTTCCAGTTGGCGCAAGGCCATTTCCTGGCGGCTGATGATGCCGCGCTGGGTGCGCACCTCGTCGGCCAAGCGCTGGTTTTCCAGCATCAGGTCGTGGTGCGCCAGCGCCTGGCCTAGCGCCGCGCGCAATTCGACATCATGCCACGGCTTGGCGATGAAGCGGTAGATTTGCGCCTGGTTGACCGCGCCGACCAAGGCATCGAGATCGGCATAACCGGACAGGATCAGGCGTACCGTATGCGGCTGCTCTTCGCGGAACGCCTTGAGGAAGGACACCCCATCCATTTCCGCCATACGGTAATCGGAAATCACCGCGTCGAAAGCAATCCCTTCACTGGCCCGTTTCAGCGCCTCGCGCGGCGAGGTAAAGGTTTCCACGACGAGATTTTCCCCGCTGGCGGCTAGCGGCGCGGCAAACAGTCGGCGCAGGGCGTTCAAGATGTTCTGTTCGTCGTCCAGTAACAGGATGCGATGCATCGTTTCCTCCTTATTCCGCTTGTCCAATGGGCTGCTTGACCGGCAGAGCGACATGGAAGGTCGTTCCCTTTCCCTCCTCGCTGCTTGCCTCTATGCGACCGTGGTGTTTCTGTACGATGCTGTATGCCAGCGACAACCCCAGTCCGGTACCCTTGCCGACCGGCTTGGTGGTGAAAAACGGGTCGAAGATGCGTTTGAGGTTCTCTGCCGGGATGCCTTTGCCGTTATCGGTAATTTCCACCCATACCTCTTGGTCGCCGGCACCGGTGCGGATGGTGATATTACCCCGTTCCTCGATGGCATGGGCCGCATTGACCAGCAGATTCATGAACACCTGGTTGAGTTGCGACGGCAAACATTCCACTTCGGGCAGGCTCCCATATTCCTTGACTACCTCGGCCTTGTACTTGAGTTCGTTCCATACGACGTTGAGGGTGCTGTCCAGCCCCTTATGCAAGTCTGCCCATTGCCACTCGGCTTCGTCCACATGGGAAAAATCCTTGAGATCCTGGACGATTTTCTTCACCCGCAAAATGCCTTCCCCGGACTCTTTCATCAAGGCCGCGACATCTTCCTTGAGGAATTCGATGTCCAGTTTCTCGCGCAATGCCTTGATCCGGCCCGCCGTCGCGGCGTCGGCGGCAAGCAGCGGCTCGGCCTGTTCGTAGGCTTCGAGCATGGCGATCATGTCCCTGATATATTTATCCAGCGTACCCAGATTGGAATTGACGTAGCCGATGGGATTGTTGATCTCGTGCGCTACGCCCGCCGCGAGCTGGCCGATAGAGGCCATTTTCTCCGATTGCAGCAGCTGGTTCTGTGCTTCGTGGAGCTTGGCTATCAACGACTGCTGCTCGGTTTTCTCCTGTTGCAACAAGGCATTGCTTTCCTGTAGCAGGGACATCAGTTCCATCCGTTCCAGCGCGCGCACCATGTAATCGCTGAAAAGTTTCAGCGATACCTCGTCTTCGTTGTCGAAACAGATGGCGCTATTTCTTTCCCCTTGCCCAAGCAGGGTATCCGAGCTTTGTTTGTCGGCCAGGTAAAGCACCCCTTTCACCATTTCGCCCAAGCGGAGCGGCACGCCGATCAGCGTTTTCAGCGGCGGATGCCCCTCGGGAAAACCGCACTTGCCCGGATGTACGGGAATATCATCCACCCGGATGGGTTCCGTCTGGCGATAAACGAACTCCAATAATCCCCTGCCCGTCGGCGGGTGGCCGATCCGGGCAATGGTCTCGTCGTTCATGCCTTCGGTAATGAACTGCACCAGTTTGCCCTCTCTGTCGAATATTCCCAGCGCACCGTAGCGGGCGCGGCTCATTTCCATGGCATCCCGCACGACCTGGTGGAAAAAATTCTGAATGTCGCCGCCGTGGTATAGCACGCTGTCGGCGTAGTTGATCTTCTGTAGCGCGTCGTTCCATTGCATCAGGCGCACGTTGGCCGTCGCCAGGTTGCTGATGGCGACATTCACTACTGACTCGCTATCGCGGATTTTGCGCAGCAAGCTGTTGAAGCCATTCTCAAGCCGGGTAATCAAGCCATTGCCGCCGGTATCCGGCAGAAAATCCGCCTCTGCCTGGTTTTCCGCGGCTACACGCATGACGCCAATGACTCTTTCCAGGCGTTGTTCCGGCGTATCCACATAATCTCCTTGAAATCCGGGCCGAACTG
>CALMWM010000159.1 GCA_937873435.1 uncultured Gallionellaceae bacterium | reverse complement strand
GCTCGCTCAGCCCTTGCGCCAAATAAATCAGAATCCGCTCGTCGGAATAGCCGATGCACGGATGTATGGTCGTCAGGCAATGCCATGTTTCCGCTGCAAAGCCGGTTTCCTCCAACAATTCGCGCTGTCCGCAGACCAAGGTATCCTCGCCGGGATCGATTTTCCCTGCCGGCAATTCATAAAACTCGCGACGTAACGGATAGCGAAACTGGCGGACCATCAGGATACTGCCGTCATTCAGGATCGGTACCACCACCACCGCGCCAGGGTGAACGATATATTCGCGCGTCGCCTCCTTGCCGTTGGGCAGCATCACGCGGTCCTCGCAGACATGCAGCAAACGTCCGTCGTAAACCACCTTGCTGGAAAGCTCAAGTTCCTTCAGGTTCTGTGTATCCATGAAATACCCGAGTATTTAAGTTGACTATTGTTGATCATTTTAGTATGGTACAGGCATAGAGCGAATGAATCGCCCTATCAATACAGTTAGCACAGCATCGTCAATTTACTTTTTAGGAGAACACCATGTCCAGCCTTATTAGCGGATTCAATCCCGATGGCATCGTTACCATCAACCGTGTTTTGATCAAGCCGGAATACAGCGTGGACGATTTGCAGGAGCGCGTTGCCATGCTTTGCGAAAACGTCAAGACTTACCACTCCGAAACAGGTTTCGTCGGCGGCTTCGTCTGCCTCAACAGCGGCATGATTTCCAATGAAGGCAGCACTGCCGGCCAGGCCGTGGCAAGTCCGCTCAAAGACAAGGAAGCGCTGATCGTCACCTTCTGGCGCTCCTTCGAGGAACACGAACAGTCCCACCGCAGTTCAACTTTCCAGCCTTTATTCGAACAGGTGCTGGAGCTTTGCGAAAACGGCAACGAAGAAATTGCCTATTCGATGCTGTGGTCCGGCGCTGCATACTCAAGGGAAGAGGCAAATACGGCTAAAGCCGCCAAGGAAAAATATGCAGACCTGCGCCTTGCCGCGTGACTCTACATCACCCGCGCCAGTGGCGCGGGTTTAGCTGCGGCGCCAGAAATAGCGGTATACATAGCCGGGGTAAGCGAACACCGGGAACAGACAAGCTGTTACGGCATAGAACTCCCAGCGCTGTGACTGCACGGAGCCCATGTTGCGCTCAACCAGGTAAGCAACCGCTCCTACTACGAAATACATCACCACAAGTTCCAGCAAACGCATCCCGACGGATTTAAAACCTCGCGTCGGAGGCAGAACGATGAAGCGGCGCTCGGTTAGAAACGGCAGGTTGGCTGCGCCGAAAGCCAAAAACAGAATAATTGTGGTCTGCATTAAAGCGAATGTTGAATGCTATAGACGCATAGTGCCATCAACGGCTGTGGCAAAATTCCCAATGCCAGAACACCCAGGCCGTTCATCGAGAGCAGCAGGTTCATGTCAGGCTGCGCTTGAATCCGGCTGTCGTCTTGAGGCGCATCGAAATACATCAGCTTGATAATGCGCAGATAGTAAAACGCGCCAATCACCGAGAACAGCACCGCAGCCACGGCCAGCCAGACAAAGCCAGCGGAAAGGGCTGCATTGAGCACCGACAACTTGGCATAAAATCCCACTGTCGGCGGTACCCCGGCCATGGAAAACATCAACAGCAGCATCACGAATGCGTGCCACGGACTACGCTGGTTAAGCCCCTTGAAGTCTTCCAGCTTTTCGGCCTCGAAGCCTTGGCGCGACAGCAGCATGATCATGCCGAAGGCCCCCAGGCTCATCATTACGTAGACCAGTACATAGAACATCGAGGCGCCGTATCCGCCGTTGTTGCCACTCAACACGCCGAGCAACAGGAAACCCATGTGGGAAATCGTGGAGTATGCCAGCATTCGTTTCAGGTTGGTCTGGGCAATGGCGGTGATATTACCGATCGCCATGGACAACAGCGCCAGGATGATCAACATACCTTGCCAGTCATGAACCAGAGTCGGCAAGCCTTCCGATAGCAAACGCACAACAAAGGCAAAAGCGGCAATCTTCGGCGCGCTCCCGATAAACATGGTGACTGCGGTGGGCGCCCCCTGATAAACGTCGGGTATCCACATATGGAACGGGACGACCCCCAATTTGAAAGCCAGGCCGGCAACCAGGAACACCAGCCCGAATGTCAGGATAGTTCGGTTGCCATCGCCTTGCTGGATAGCGGTCGCCACCTTGTCCAGTTCGAGGTGCCCTGTGGCACCGTAAATCATCGACATGCCATACAGCAACAGCCCCGAAGCCAGCGCACCGAGAACAAAATATTTCATCGCCGCTTCGGTCGCCTGTGCCGAATCGCGTTGCAGCGCGACCAGCGAGTAAAGACACAGCGAAAGAATTTCCAGTCCCATGTACAGCGTTATGAAATGATTGGCCGAAATCATCACCATCATGCCGAGCATAGCGAACAGCACCAGCGCGAAGAATTCGCCTCGGAACAGATCGCGCAACTGCAAGTAGCTGCGCGAATAAACCAGCATCGCCGACACCGCGATATATGTCATCAGTTTCAGCACGTCGGACATCACATCATCCACAAACATGCCGCTGAAGGTATGCACTATCTCGCCGCCGCTGGTGCTGACGGTGAGCCACGCCGCACCAAGCAGCGTTATCTGGGTCAACATGTAGGCAACGAAGCGGTTCTTGCCGCTGAACAAATCGGCCATCAACACCACCGAAGCCATCGTCAACACGAAGATTTCCGGTAGCGCGGGTGTCAGGTTGGGCATCGCGAAAGCCATGGAATCCTCTACAGTTTGCTCTGAGCCACATGGCTCAACAGATTATTGACGGAATGATGCATCACTTCAGTGAAAGGCAGCGGGTAGATACCCATGCCCAGCACTGCCACGGCCAGCAAACCAAGCACCAGGATTTCGCGGGCGGTGATGTCGTTTAGCTTTTCTACATGCTCGTTGGCCACCGCACCGAATACCACGCGCTTGAACATCCACAGCGTGTAGGCGGCGCCGAAGATCAGTGTGGTCGCGGCGAGGAATGCGTAGAAGAAGCTGACCTTGATCGTCCCCATGATCACCATGAATTCGCCGACGAAGCCGGATGTAGCCGGCAAGCCTGAATTGGCCATCGCAAACAACATGAAGAAGGCGGCGAAAACTGGCATCTTTTTGACCACACCGCCGTAATCGGCGATCTGGCGGCTGTGCATACGGTC
>CALMWM010000158.1 GCA_937873435.1 uncultured Gallionellaceae bacterium | reverse complement strand
TGAAGAACGGCAAGCTGTGGCTGGCGCTGGGCGGCGTGCTGGCGATGCAGGTAGTTGCGGTGCACTGGGCACCAGCGCAGGCGCTCTTCGGCACCACCGATCTGTACCTGGCCGACTGGCTCAACGCTGTGCTGGTAGCATCCAGCGTGCTGCTGCTCGACGAAGCCCGCAAGGCAACGTTGCGCCTTTGGGGTGGGCGTCCATGAAAAATCGCTCCATGAGCAACGCACAGACCAGAACGGTCGTCGAGTCATCTCGAATCTGAAATCAATTGGATATATAAAATGAACAACTCGATTTCCATCGGCGAACCCTGGATGTGGGCCGCCTTCATTGCCTTCGTGCTGGTCATGCTGGCGCTGGATCTGTTCGTGTTCGGCGGCAGGAAGGCGCACAAGGTAAGCGTCAGGGAGGCGGCGGTCTGGTCGCTGGTGTGGGTCAGCCTGGCGCTGTTGTTCAACGCCGGGTTGTGGTGGTACCTGAGCGGCAGCGCCGGACCAGAGATCGCCGACCGCAAGGCGCTGGAATTTCTCACCGGCTACCTGATCGAAAAATCGCTGTCGGTGGACAACGTCTTCATTTTCCTGCTGATCTTTTCGTCCTTCCACGTCTCCGCCGAATACCAGCGCCGGGTGTTGATTTACGGGGTGCTGGGCGCCATCGTCCTGCGCGCTGTGATGATCCTGGCCGGCGCCTGGGTGGTGCGCGAATTCAGCTGGGTGCTGTATCTGTTCGGCTTCTTCCTGGTCGTCACCGGCATGCGCATGCTGGTCATGGCGGAGAAAGAGCCCGATATGACAAAAAATCCGGTGCTGAAATTCGCGAGACGCCATCTGCGCATCTCCGAGGGGCATCACGGCGAGAAATTCACCGTGACCAAGGATGGCGTGCGCTATTTCACGCCGCTGTTCCTGGTGCTGGTGCTGATCGAGACCTCCGACGTGGTGTTCGCGGTGGATTCCATCCCGGCCATCTTCGCCATCACCACCGACCCCTTCATCGTCTTTACTTCCAACATCTTCGCGATCATGGGCTTGCGGGCGCTGTATTTCCTGCTCGCCGACGTGGCGGATCGCTTTCACCTGTTGAAATACGGCCTGGCCATGGTGCTCACCTTCATCGGCGCCAAGATGCTGATCGCGCCCTGGTACCACGTACCGGTGGCGGCCTCGCTGGCAATCGTCGCGGTGCTGATCGGGGCAAGCGTCGCCGCCAGCCTGATCGCCACGCGCAAGGAAGTGGCCTGATGCCATCGCGTCGGCCTGAAAACCGGCCGTGGATATGGGGAAAGAAAAGCCATGCTTGATGAACAGAAACTCCAGAATAACATCCGGGCAGCGGCGGACAGCCTGCTGCAAGGCGGCGTAGTCGCATTTCCCACCGAAACGGTGTACGGCTTGGGCGCGGACGCCGCCAACCCGCAGGCGCTACGCCGGGTGTTCGAGATCAAGGGGCGTCCCGTGGATCACCCGCTGATCGTCCATCTCGGCGATGCTTCTCTGCTGGATTACTGGGCCGATGGATACCGGTAGGCGCACAGCGGCTGGCCTCGCGTTTCTGGCCGGGGCCGCTCACCCTGATTTTGCCGTGTCGCGCCCACGTTTCGCGGCTCGTTACCGGCGGCCAGGATACGGTCGGTTTGCGTGTCCCCGACCACCCGGTAGCGCTCGCGCTGCTGCGCGCGCTGGGTACCGACAAGGGATTGGCGGCGCCTTCGGCCAACCGCTTCGGGCGCATCAGTCTGACCGCGGTGGCGCACGTGCAAGCCGAATTCGGCGCGCAACTGGACATGATTCTGGACGGCGGCCCCTGTCGGGTGGGGCTGGAATCCACCATTATCGGCAACACCGGCAAGATGCCGGTGTTGCTGCACCCCGGCGGGATACCGATCCCGGCGCTGGAAGAGGCGCTCGGGCAAAAAATCGCCGCGCCGGGCGCCGCGCCGTCCGTGCGCGTGTCGGGCAGCTTGGCCTCCCACTACGCACCGGCGACGCCGCTGGAAGTCTGGCCCGGCGGAGCGATGGAGCAGCGTTTCAGTGAACTCGCGGGATCAGGGCGGCGCATTGCGTTGATGGTGCTCTCCACGGGTGCCGTGTCCAGCCCGGACAGCCCGCAGCTGTTCCGCCACCCCATGCCGCCACAGGCAACGGACTATGCCCGTCAGCTCTACGCCACCCTGCGCCAGCTCGACGGCGCGCATTTCGACCGCATCCTCGCCGAAGCGCCGCCGCAAACCGCGGACTGGCAAGCGGTGCATGACCGCCTGCGCCGCGCTGCGGCGCTGTATTGCCCGGACGGTAGCGAAGACATCTCCCGGAAATAAAACACAGGGAAATCAGGCCGCGACTTTCTTCTTCTTGCCGCGAGTCAGGGCGGGAAAGCCTGGAATGCCGCGCAAGTAGTTTTCGCTCAGTAATTTGCTTTCCTCGCGTAGGAAGTCGAGAAAGGTTAGCGCGACCACCGACGGCTGCTTGTCCTTGGGGTAGGTCACGTTCCAGTGGCGCCTGATCGGGAAACCCTCGGCATCGAGGAGCGCGATCCGCAATACCTGCGCCTGGACGCCAGGAAGGCGACCGAGGAGCTGCACAGCAATGGCGTCCAGTCCTACTGCCTGACCCTGGACCCGCAAGCCGACCGTTACGCGGAGCGCATTTTCGGCGCCAACAACTACGCGGTCGTCGACCATGTGCAGCGGCTGCCGGAGAAATTGCCGTCCTTATTCGCCGCGCTGACGCGATAATCCGGCATGGCCGTATACGGTTGCGTCCCGCTGATAAGTAAAGCTGACGGCGTATCCTGTAAAATATGCCGGAAAACAGGCTGCATGGGGCGCTCCCGGACAGCGTTGACCGAATACAACCGCCAACCGAGGAACGTGTCATGACGGACCCGTGCCGCTGGCTGGGACGCTGAATTGGGCGACGAGGACTAAAAGAGGACTTATATGAAAAAACCGATACAGGATTTCAACAAATGGTTGCTTTCGCTGGTCGAGCATCTCGGCCTCTTGGTGATCGCCATCGCCACGGTGTTCGCGATGACCAGCGAGGTCGTGGCCATGGTCCGGGCGGCGCAGGTGACTCTAGCCGACCTGCTGCTGCTTTTCCTCTACCTCGAGGTGCTGGCGATGGTGGGGATGTATTACGGCACCGGCAAGCTGCCGGTGCGCTTCCCGCTATATATTGGCATGGTGGCGCTGGCGCGCTACCTGATCCTCGATATGAAGGGCATGGACGAACTGCGCCTGTTCGCGGTGAGCGGCGCGATCCTGATACTGGCGCTGGCGGTGTTGCTGATCCGCTACGGCCATGTCCGCTTCCCTTACCCCGGCGACGAACTGGCAAACACGCAGCAACATAACGATCAGGCGAAATCATGAATCACATCGAAAAACTGCTTGATGGCTTCAAGCGCTTCCATAGCAGCAATTACGAAGAGAACCGCGCTCTGTTCGAGCGCCTCGCCAAGCAGGGGCAGTCCCCCAAGACGATCGTGGTGGGTTGCTGCGATTCCCGGGTGGACCCGGCCATCGTGACCGACTGCGACCCCGGCGACCTGTTCATCATCCGCAATGTCGCCAATCTGGTGCCGCCCTTCGAGACCAGCGGCAACTATCACGGCACCAGCGCGGCGCTGGAGTTCGGCGTGTGCAGCCTGGAAGTGGAAAATATCATCGTGCTGGGTCACGCCCAATGCGGCGGCATACGGGCGCTGCTGAACCAGGCGCCGGGTGCCGAACCCCAGGAAGGGTTTATTTCCAGCTGGATGAAAGTGGCCAGCAACGCGCGCAACCGCGTGTTGTCGCGGATGCACGGCGAAACCCCGGAAGATCAGGCGCGCGCCTGCGAACAGGAAGCCATCCTGGTCTCCCTGGACAACCTGCTGACGTTTCCCTGGATACTGGAACGGGTCGCGCAAAAAAAACTGGCGCTGCATGGCTGGTATTTCGATATGGCGCACGGCGAATTGCTGCGCTACAACCCCGACAGCAACCGGTTCGAAACATTCTCCTGAACCCGGCTTCGTGCCAAGTCCCTCCCTTTGCACGCTGATTAACACAACTGAGGTTTTAGGATAAATGCTCTCC
>CALMWM010000157.1 GCA_937873435.1 uncultured Gallionellaceae bacterium | reverse complement strand
CGGGTCTATTCCCACGCCCAATCCTTTTCCCAATGCCATGAATGGCTCAATCATAACCTCCCTGGCGTGGAACGCATCGTGGTTATCAGCAATACCGAGGCGGCACGATTGGCGGCGGCAGACGAAACCGTCGCGGCTATCGCGGGGGAAATGGCGGCGGAAATCTATGGCCTGGAGAAACTGGCCGGAAATATCGAGGACAAGCCCGACAACACCACACGCTTCCTGGTGATCGGCACCCACGATGCCGCGCCCTCCGGCAAGGACAAGACCTCCCTGGTGATTTCCGCCAAGAACCGCCCCGGTGCGGTATACGAACTCCTGTCGCCGCTTTCCAGGCATCAGGTCAGCATGACAAAACTGGAATCCCGCCCCTCTCACATGGGCATCTGGGAATATGTATTCTTCGTCGATATCGAAGGGCATCGCGACGATACCAGGATCGCCGAAGCGCTGGCAGAGTTGTCCGGCCAGGCAGCATTTATCAAAATACTGGGCTCCTACCCGGTGGCGGTGTTATGAGGAACAATCATGGATAAGAACGTGAAAATCAAATCGACTGCCGCCACCCCCGACCTCGACTGGAGCCAGGTGCGCGAAACCATCCTGATGCTCGGCCTGGCCATCGGCCAGATCGAAATGGCGATGCGCGACAGCGACGAATCGGTGTCGGTGCTGACCGAGTCGTTCACATCGATGTTCAATTCGCTGCAAGCCATCGGCGAAGCCGCCCGGAATTTGCCCAGCGACCCGGCCAGCCAGGAAATTCGCGCCACCATCGAAAGCAACAGCTCCTTCGTATCCAACCATGTCCAGCAGGCCATCATGGCATTCCAGTTCTACGACCGCCTTGTGCAGCGCATGGATCATGTATGCCGCAGCATCGACGGCCTGGCTGAATTAATCTCCGACACCAAGCGCCTGTACCACCCTTCCGAATGGGTCGCCATCCAGCAAAAAATCCGCTCAAAATACACCATGGAATCGGAACGCATCATGTTCGACGCCATGTTGAACGGCGCCAGCATCGCCGAAGCCCTGGCGCTGTGCAAGGAAAATGCACCGCAAGACCAGGCGTCCGGCGACGACATCGAATTGTTCTAATTTCGGATCGACTTCATGGATCTTTGCGAACTCGCCCCTTTACACGTCCGCGCCATCGCCCCCTACCCGCCCGGCAAACCGATCTCGGAACTGGCACGCGAGATGGACCTGGACGAAAGCGACATCGTCAAGCTCGCTTCCAACGAAAACCCGCTCGGCGCCAGCCCGCGCGCCTTGGCAGCTATCGAAAACGTGTTCATGGAAATCGCCCGTTACCCAGACGGCAACGGTTATGCGCTGAAATCCGCGCTGTCCGAGCGCTTCGGCGTGGCGCACAACCAGATCGTACTGGGCAACGGCTCCAACGACGTGCTGGAACTGGTGGCGCGCGCCTTCCTCAGCGCGCAAAGCTCGGCGGTGTACGCGCAACATGCCTTTGCCGTGTACCCGCTAGTCACCCAGGCCACCGGCGCGCGCGGCATCGAAGCGCCGGCGAAGAATTTCAGCCACGACCCGAAAGCCATGCTGGAGGCCATATCCTCCGACACCCGCGTATTGTTCATCGCCAACCCCAACAACCCCACCGGCACCCTGCTGAAACCCGACGAACTGCTGGCCCTGATCGAGCGCGTCCCGGAAAGCGTCATCGTGGTACTCGACGAAGCCTATACCGAATACCTGCCGGAAGAACTGCGCTCGGATAGCATCGCCTGGATCAAGCGCTTCCCCAACCTGGTCGTGACCCGCACTTTTTCCAAAGCCTACGGTTTGGCTGGACTGCGCGTCGGCTACGCGATAGCGAGCGCGCTGGTAGCCGACATGCTCAACCGCGTGCGTCAACCCTTCAACGTTAACAGCCTGGCGCAGGCCGCCGCGATTGCCGCGATGGAAGACCAGGCCTTCCTCGACGAGTGCCTGGAAATCAACCGCAAGGGCATGGAACAGGTCACCACAGGCTTCAAGCGCCTCAATCTGTCGTATATCCCCTCCTACGGTAACTTCGTGGCCTTCCGCATCCCTTCCGGGAACCAGGGCAACGCCAGCACGATATATCAAAGCTTGCTCAGGAAGGGCGTGATCGTGCGCCCGGTCGGCAATTACGGGATGCCCGAGTATTTGCGCGTATCCATTGGGTTGGAACAGGAAAACAGCATATTTTTATCGGCGTTGGAAAACGTCATTCAGGGCGCCTCGACATAGCCCCTGCTTTACCAAACATTTTTTAAACTTTGGAGTCACCATGATTATCGTAATGAACCCCGATGCGAGCGAAGAGCAAATCGGAGGAGTAGTAAAACGCATCAAGGACTTTGGGCTGGATGTCAATATTTCCCGTGGCACCGAGCGCACCGTGATCGGCTGTATCGGCGACGAACGCAAGCTCGACATAGAATCCGTCGACGCGCTGCCCGGCGTCGAGCAGGCGATGAACATCGTCAAGCCCTACAAGATCGTGGCGCGCGAATGGCACAAGGAAAACACCGTCATCGACATCAAGGGCGTCAAGCTGGGCGGCAACCAGATCCAGGTGATCGGCGGCCCCTGCTCGGTGGAAACCGACGACCAGATGGAAAAATCCGCTCAAGCAGTGTTCGACGCCGGCTGTCACATGATGCGCGGCGGCGCTTTCAAGCCGCGCACCAGCCCCTACGCCTTCCAGGGCCACGGGGTGGAAGGCCTGGCGATGTTCCGCAAAGCCGCCGACAGGCACAATCTGCCGATCGTCACCGAATTGATGGACGTGCGCACCGTCGATGCCTTCCTCGAATACGGGGTGGACGTGATCCAGATCGGCACGCGCAACATGCAGAATTTCGACCTGCTCAAGGAAGTCGGCAAGCTCAACATCCCGGTGATCCTCAAGCGCGGCCTCTCCGCCACCATCTCCGAGTGGCTGATGTCAGCGGAATACATCGCCGCCGGTGGCAACCACAACATCATTTTCTGCGAACGCGGTATCCGCACTTTCGAGAAGGCTTACCGCAACGTCTTGGACGTCACCGCGATTCCGGTGCTGAAGAAGGAAACCCACCTGCCGGTGATCGTCGATCCGTCCCATGCAGGCGGCAAAGCCTGGATGGTGCCGGCGCTGTCGCAAGCGGCCATCGCCGCCGGTGCCGACGGCCTGCTGGTGGAAATGCACCCCAGCCCATGCGATGCCTGGTGCGATGCCGACCAGGCACTGACTCCTCAGGAACTGAAGAACCTGATGGTCACGCTCGGCGCCATCGCCGGGGCGATCGGACGCACGCTCTAAGCCTTTCACTCCGTGACCCATCCGCTCATCGGCAAACTGGCGATATTCGGCGTCGGCCTGATCGGCGGCTCGTTCGCCCTCGCCTTGCGCGAGGCTGGCGCGGTCGGCGAAGTGGTTGGGGTCGGGCGCAGCCCGGAAAATCTCCGTGCCGCACTGGAACTGCGCGCCATCGACCGGATCGCCAGCGATAACGCCGATGCGTTGGATCATGCCGACCTGGTGTTGCTCGCCATGCCGGTCGGCCAGATGGGCGCGGTGATGGCAAACATCGCCCCGCATCTGCAAGCAGGCACCGTGGTCACCGACGCCGGCAGCACCAAGCAGGACGTGGTGGCGTTGGCGCGCGAGTTTTTGCCCAAGCACCTGGAATCCTTCGTACCCGGCCACCCGATTGCCGGGGCCGAGCACAGCGGCGCCAGGGCGGCGCGCGCCGATCTGTATCGCGGGCGCAACGTAGTGCTCACCCCGCTGCCGGAAAACACCCCGGCGGCACTGGAAAAAGTCGGTGCGGCCTGGCGCGCCTGCGGGGCGAATGTCGCGCACACCACGCCGGCCAACCACGACAGCGTGTTCGCAGCGGTCAGCCATTTGCCGCACCTGCTGGCGTTTGCACTGGTCGACGACATCGCCGCCAAGGCCAACGCGGAAGAAATGTTCCACCACGCCGCCAGCGGCTTTCGCGATTTCACCCGGATTGCCGCCAGCAGCCCGGAAATGTGGCGCGACATCTGCCTCGCCAACCGCGACGCGCTGCTCGGCGAACTGGACGCCTACCAGGCACAGTTGACGCGCCTGCGCAGCATGTTGGAAAAACGCGATGGCACAGGACTGGAACAGGTATTCGACAGTGCCAGCCAGGCCAGGCGCAAGTGGGCGGTGGACAAAGGTTTGTAACGCACTCGACATCCCGATTTTTATATTAAATTTTTAAGGAACGACAATGAAAAAGGTCTTGATTCTCGGCGTGAACGGCTTCATCGGCCACCACCTTTCCAAGCGCATCCTCGACACCACCGACTGGGAAGTGTACGGCATGGACATGTACAGCGAGCGCGTCACCGACCTGATGGCCAACCCGCGCTTCAACTTCTTCGAAGGCGACATCACCATCAACAAGGAGTGGATCGAATACCACGTCAAGAAATGCGACGTGATCCTGCCGCTGGTCGCCATCGCCACCCCGGCCACCTACGTCAAGGATCCACTCAAGGTGTTCGAGCTGGACTTCGAGGCCAACCTGCCGATCGTGCGCCAGTGCGTTCAATACGGCAAGCACCTGATTTTCCCGTCCACTTCGGAAGTCTACGGGATGTGCCGCGACGGCGAATTCGATCCGGACAATTCCGAACTGGTGCTCGGCCCGATCAACAAGCCGCGCTGGATCTACTCTTGCTCCAAGCAGTTGATGGATCGCGTGATCTGGGCCTACGCGATGAAAACCGAGTTCAACTTCACCCTGTTCCGCCCGTTCAACTGGGTCGGGGCGGGACTCGACAACATCAACGCCGCCAAGGAAGGCAGCTCGCGCGTGATCACCCAGTTCCTCGGCCACATCGTGCGCGGCGAAGACATCAAGCTGGTCGACGGCGGCCTCGCCAAGCGTTCCTACACCTACGTCTCGGATGGCGTGGATGCGCTGATCAAGATCATCGCCAACAAGGATGGCATCGCCACCGGCAAGATCTACAACATCGGCAACCCGACCAACAACTACTCGGTCAAGGAACTCGCCCAGATGATGTTGAAACTGGCGCTGGAATACCCGGAATACGCCGATACCGCCAAGAAGGTCAACATGGTTGAAGTCACCAGCGGCGACTACTACGGCAAGGGCTACCAGGACGTGCAGAACCGCGTGCCGAAAATCGACAACACCAAGCAGGAACTCGACTGGGCACCCCAAGTGTTGATGGCAGACACCCTGCGCCACATCTTTGATGCCTATCGCGGCCAAGTGGCGGAAGCACGCAAACTGGTGGAATGATCCTGTAGGAGCGGCCCATGGCCGCGATTGTTTTCTATCGCGGCCATGGGCCGCTCCTACAATTTCGACATCTATGAAATTAGCCCTCAAAATCGACGTCGACACCTATCGCGGCACCCGCGAGGGCGTGCCGCGCCTGGTCGAACTGCTGCAGAAATACCAGGCCAACGCCACTTTCCTGTTCAGCCTCGGCCCCGACCACACCGGGCGTGCGATCAAGCGCGTGTTCCGCCCCGGCTTCATGAAAAAAGTCTCGCGCACCTCGGTGGTCGAACATTACGGCTTCAAGACCCTGATGTACGGCACCCTGTTGCCCGGCCCGGACATCGGCAAGCGCTGCGCCCCGA
>CALMWM010000156.1 GCA_937873435.1 uncultured Gallionellaceae bacterium | reverse complement strand
CAACTCGGCGGCTACCGGGTGCAGGGCAAAACCGACCACGCCGCGAAGAAGTTGCTGGAAGACGCTCTCGCGCTGCAACAAGCCGGCGCCGGCATGTTATTGCTGGAAGCGATTCCGGCGGCGCTGGCGAAACAGGTCACGATGCGCCTCGCCATCCCCACCATCGGCATCGGCGCCGGCCCCGATTGCTCCGGCCAGGTGCTGGTGCTGTACGATCTGCTGGGGATTTACCCCGGCAAGCCGCCCAAGTTTGCCAAGGATTTTTTGGCAGGGGCGGGCTCCGCGCGCGCTGCGGTCGAGCACTACGTCAAGGCGGTGAAAAGCGGCGAGTTTCCTGGCGTCGAGCATAGCTTCTGACCGTCAGACGGGTTAGGGAGTTTGTTCTGACTTATTCCAACAGCACCGATACGCTCCAGCTCAACGAGGCACAGGCTCGTTATATTCTTATCGATCCGGGCTTGAGGAAGGCCGGTTGGAACCTCGACAATCATACCCAAGTGCTGCGCGAGGTGCCGGTGGACGGCTACGATGCCAAGCCATGGAACGGCATCACCGATTATTGCTTCTACAACCCGTCGGGGGATGTGATCGCGGTTGTGGAAGCGAAGCGCACCTGCCGCAATCCGCGCGAAGGCGAAGAACAGCTACGCCACTATGTGGCTGAAATCGCCAAGCGCCAAGCGTTCGCACCATTCGGCTTTCTCGCCAATGGCCTGCTGACATATTTCTGGGATGTCGGCGCGGCACACCCTCGCCTGGTTGCCGGGATATTTTCGCCGGACGATCTCGAACGCCTGCGCTTCATTCGCGAGAACGGCAAGCCGCCCGCCCTGGAGCCGATCAACAACGCCATTGTCGACCGCGCCTACCAGCACGAAGCGATCCGGCGTGTCGCTGAAGCGTTCGCAGCGGGCAAGCGCCGCGCACTGCTGATCATGGCCACCGGCACCGGCAAAACGCGCACCACGATGGGCCTGATCGACGTATTCCTGCGCAGTTCCTCGGCCCAGAAGATTCTCTTCCTCGCGGATCGCGATGCCTTGGTGGAACAGGCGCTGAACGACGGATTCAAGGTTTACCTGCCGCATGAACCGCGCGTGCGCATCCACACCGCCGCCATCGACCGCGACAAGCGGCTCTACGTTGCAACCCTGCAAACCATGAGTCGTTGCTTCGAACAGTTCAGTCCGGGCTTCTTCGACCTGATCGTATTCGACGAAGCGCATCGTTCGATCTTCAACCGTTTCACCGAGGTGATCGAATATTTCGATGCGCGCATGGTCGGGTTGACTGCAACCCCCGCCCACTTTATCGACCGCGACACTTTCCGGGTATTCGAGTGCCGCGACGGCGCGCCCACTTACCTCTACACCTATCCGCAAGCCGTGGCCGAGAAGCGGCTGGTGGATTTCCGCTTGTATCAGGCGCAGACCGGCTTCCAGCGCAAGGGTATCAAGGGTGCGGAACTGAGCGAAGAAGATCGCGATTTGCTGGCGGAGCAGGGGCTCGACCCCGATGCCCTCGACTACTCCGGCACCGAGCTGGAAGTGGCGGTGACCAACCGCGACACCTTGCGCCGCCAGTGGGAAGAGATCATGGAAGTCTGCGTCAAGGATAGGGCGGCCAACCTGCCCGGCAAGACCATCGTCTTTGCAATGACCAAAGAGCACGCCGAGCGGGTGCGCGACGTGTTCCTGGTCTCGCTGCTCGCCACCGGCGCGGTCTA
>CALMWM010000155.1 GCA_937873435.1 uncultured Gallionellaceae bacterium | reverse complement strand
GCCGGAAAAGTGTTTTATTACTTGTTGACGCGGGAGGCTTCATGACGCTACGGGCGATCTATCCCGGCACTTTCGACCCGGTCACGCGCGGCCATGAAGACCTGGTACGGCGCGCCGTCAGGCTGTTCGACGAAGTGATCGTGGCGGTCGCCGGCAGTCCCGGCAAAAAGCCCTATTTCCCGCTGGACGAACGGGTGGAAATGGCCGCCGCCGTATTGGCCGATTTGCCCTCGGTGCGGGTAGTCGGCTTCGAAGGATTGTTGATGGATTTTTTGCGCGCGAACGATGCGCGCGTAGTGTTGCGGGGCTTGCGGGCCGTTTCCGACTTCGAATACGAATTCCAGCTGGCCGGGATGAACCGCAGCCTGTATGCCGAGGTCGAAACGGTGTTCCTGACGCCCTCGGAGCAATACATGTTCATATCGGCCAGCATGGTGCGCGAAATTGCGCTGCTGGGCGGGGATGTAGCCCAGTTCGTGCATCCCCTGATCAAAACCAGAATGATGAACCGGATTTTGTCTTAACTTAACCAAAGGAAACTACCATGGCTTTAATGATTACCGACGAATGCATCAACTGCGACGTGTGCGAACCCGAGTGTCCTAACGGCGCGATCAGCCAAGGCGACGAAATTTACGTGATCGACCCCGCTCTGTGCACCGAGTGCGTCGGCCACTACGACGAACCGCAATGCGTGTCGGTGTGTCCGGTGGATTGCATCCCCAAGGACCCCAGCCACGCCGAAACCAAGGAACAACTGCAAGCCAAGTTCGAAAAGATCAGCGCAGCGAAGTAAGCCGGAGCGGTCTGGAATTAAAAACGGCGGCAACCTGGAAGGGTTGCCGCCGTTTTTCGTTGTGGAAAGAGGAAGGACAAATGGAACAACAGCGGTCGCCTAATGATGGGGGAGCTCGCCGCTTCGGACAAATCTTGTAACGGGTACGGTTGTTCTACAGCTTCGTTAGCCCTTAAATTAATTCATCCCGAATGCCGACTCACGACCCAAATGGGACGCTCGATCCTCTACAAAGCAGCCGTTTAGCGTAGAGTTGACGGATTGCCACGCTTTTCGGTAGTTCCTTCGAACGCTGGTTGGGCTGGTTAAGGAATAGATGGTAGATTTTATGGCGTCGCATCACCTAAACGCTCAAATAAAGTTTTTATCTTGTGGTCTATCTCGCGCCATTTTGGCAGATAGGTACGATCAAAACGATAACCCAATCTGAAACGATAAAATCCCTTATATACGAACGCCGTATCTACGGTACATGTTGGATGCGATGGAATACTCTTGTCTTCTCTACAGGTGATATGCGTGAGATCTGGAACCGGATGGTCATGACTGTAAAACAAATCTCCTCCAGCATTATCGTGGAAACGCATCATCCCAGGCACATCTGGATCGTCTGATTGTCGACTCAAATTATCGAAATACCCACCCCCAAAATAAAAATCATCGGCTACTGGATGTGAAAGAGAGGCTTGAACCTTCAACCCGAAGTACGACTTCTCAAACTCCCGGTAATTCTGCTCTGACATTGGCTCTAAATCAGGTAATAAGGCTGTTACAGAAAATTGGTCAACCTTATGCCGAGCCTCCCCTGCGTATTCACCTTTTGTTATGTTCTGCCAACCGTGCGTCGGAGGATCATAGCGGCGGTTCATATAATTGCTCATATAATTTAGTGGCACGTCAAAATTGACACCTTTTACGCTCAAATGAATAACTACTTTGTGAGTATTCTTCAATGGCACAAATACTGTTTCCTCACGCTGTGGCATGACGAGTTTCTCCTCCCAGCTAAAAACACCAAAATAAATAGATGGAATTTTTGGTGAAATAACTATTGCGAATGTAGTGCCTATTAAGCTACCCCACACCCATGGACTTTTTCCTAGTCGTTTTGCCAACCATCCGGCTATCAAGCCAGGTGCAAGTACTATCAGAAGTGTTATTGGAAGCGCTACTAGAAATAGAAGTAGCAAAAAAAATATTTGAAATGGACCGGTAATCAATTATGACTCCCTATGTTCAGCAAAATAGCTGCATTTCATAAATGCGTTTTAAGAGACCAAACATAAACCAGGTGCCAAATGTATCCGCTAATCTGGTCTCGGTTGTCACATAATCTTGGCGATATTTGGCTAAAAAACTGTTCTTAATCTAATTGGCATCGCAACTTCGCGAGAAAAAACACCATGTGCGATTTATCTCCCACTTAACTTATCAGTGTGGGAACTGTGCTAGTTGAATGTAACAAAGGAAAATATTGCTCTCAACGAGGTCGTTGACTAAATGGCCGCTTTTGGCACAACTGAGACATTCGTGTATTTGCAAATCAATACAAAAGCAATTTTTTGGCTATCAACCCGCGTAATTTCAATATGCAAAAAACCGGCATTAATTTTCCCTCTCCCCCAGCCCCTCCCCCGCGAGCGGGGGAGGGGTGCGCGACAGCGCGGGAGAGGGTGTTCTTCTCGTTTCTATTGAGAAGTAGAATATGATTACACCAACAACCCATCTCCCCGCCTCCAACAATCCTCGAACCGATCCAACCCGTTACTCCCCCCATTCACCAGCTTCCGCGCGGTGCGTAGGTCGCCCACTATCAGGGCTTCCTTGATTGGTCTTTCCCTGGCCTTGAGAAAACTGGCGAGCAGTGCGGCGGCGATGGCGGGTTCGTTGGCGCGTTCGGGGGCGTCCAGTAGTTGCTCGCCCAAGCCGATGGCTTGCCCGTGCTGGCGGTAGTTGGCTTTGCCGGTGAGCTGGATGAAGCCGCGTCCGCGGTATTTCGCGCCGTCGCCGGGCTGGCTGTTGCCGAGGTCGGCGCGCTGGTCGTAGAGGTCGAAGGGTTTGCCGCCGGGCGAGGTGTTGTAGCGCGACTGGCCTTCGCTGATGGGGACGAAGCCTTCGGTCTCGGCGCGGATGGTGGCGAGCGCCATCAGCACCATGGGCTTGTCCTGGAGCGCGGCGTTCACCATGCCGGCGAGCACGAAGGGCAGGTTTTTTTCGATATTGGGGCGAGGGGTATGGGGGAACATCACGCAGACTTTTTCGACGCTGACTTGCGGGATGGCGCTGGGCAGGGTGCCGTCGTCGACCAGGCCCAGCGCGGCGAGGGTGCGCGGCCCGGCCACACCGTCGGCCAGCAGGTTCCGGCTTTTCTGGAAGGCGAGCAGCGCGGCTTCGGTGGCCGGGCCGAAACTGCCGTCGATTTTGCCAGGGGGCAGGCCCAGTTCGGCGAGGCGCGTTTGCAGTTTGCTGACGTCGGCGCCGGATGCGCCGGGGCGTAGGGTATCCATGTCGTTTCTCCTTGGCGTTGCGTCAGCTCAGGCGTTCGACTGTCAGCGTCACGCTGCCGCGATTGTTGCCATACATGCTCCACAGGTCGTTGGCGTAGCCGTACAGGTAGCCGGGCTTGTCGATGCTCTTCCCTGGCGCGGGATAGTCGCAGCCGTTGCCGATCAGGAAGCTTTCGAGGGGTTGCGGGGTGCCGTCGATCTGCGGGTTGCCGCCGTTGGCGATGGCGCCGACGAGGGCGAACCAGGGCATCTTTTCTGCGCGCCGCATTCCCAGCTTGGCGTCCCGCTGCCCGGTGATGCCGCGGTAAAGGCTGACCAGCAGCGCCCAGCCGCCGGCGATCAGATAGGCCGGATGGAAGCGCGTCCTGGGGCCGCCCGGCCCGCAGGCGATCTTTGCGTCCAGCCATTCGCCGCTTGCGCTGAAGCGGTAACGGGCGCCGCGTTCCAGGTAGATGCCGGTGGCGTTCCAGTGTTGCGCCGCGAAGACCGCCAGGGTTTTTTGCTCGCCCGGCTTCAGCAGGGCGGTGGGGTGGTAGACGGCTTGGGCGATGGGGGGCGAAGCTTGCCGTTCCAGCGCGGATGGGTGTAAGTCATCGCTTTGCGGCGCTGGCGCGAGCGGCGGGATGCTGCGCGGGAGTGTCCTGAACAGCTTGAACACGCCCGTTGCGGAGTCGTGCAGCACGTCCTGGAAATCCGGCCTGAGCTGGCCGCGCATCGCCGGCTTGAGCGCGAGTCCGAGGGGGGCGGCTTCGTCCATCATCCACCGGAGGGTATCGTCCGATAGGCCTTTCTGGAGATAGCCGCCGCCCACGTCGCAATGCACGCCGGGGAACCACAGCTGTTTGACGTTGGGGCGGTTTTCCAGCCCAGTCCACAGGGTTGGGGTGAAGCTCGCCCGCATTTCGTCGAGCGCCACCGCGTGGCGGGCGTGGACGACGTTGGCGCCGAGCGCGGTGTTGTGGAAGCGGTAATTTTTAGGAGAATCGAACAGGTCGAGGATGCCCATGTCGTCGGGTATTCCCAGCGCGCCCACCGTGTCCCACACGCCCAGGAAGTGGATGGGTACCGTCCCGCCGGGGTGGAACCAGCCCGGCTCCCCGGCGAAGCGGACGGATTTGCGGTAGCCCTGCTGGTAAACGGCGTTCACCCGTTTCCAGGTTTCCGCTTCGTCGAGGCCGTGGAGGTCGAGCAGCCCGCACAGGGAAATCATCCCGCCCAGGCTGCGCGCGGTGAAGGCGCCGCGGCTGAAGCCGAGGATGAACATCCGGTCGCCCGGCTCGTAGTGCTCGCCCAGCCAGCGGTAAGCGCTCATCACATTGCGGTCGAGCCCCGCGCCGACGCCGCCGGCCCATAGACGCTTGAGCCATCCCCCGCTGGTGCCGACGCCGGGGTGGTAATACTTGAGTTGCGGGGTGCCGTGCGCGTCGACATCTTCGAGCGCGTTGTACAGGCGCACCACGTTGGTCGGCACCGGAACGCCGCCCGCCCTCTCTTCCGGGGAATTCCAGGTGCCGTCGCAGCAAACTGCCAGGTTCTTCATGTCGCCCTCCTTCTTGCCTTACTGTCCCGCCATCCGGCGAATTTCCATGGCGAGGTTGCGCAACGCCCCGGCCTGTGCGCGGGCGCAGCTATCCGGTAGGGAGATTTCCAGGAAATCGTATTGATCCAGGATCGAGGCGAATTCGCGCGGGCTGGCGCCGCGCGCCCGGGCATTGCGGTAAATGCCGAGGATTTCTTCCTGCCGCTCGGCCAGCTGGCCTTGTGCCAGGGCTTGCGCCAGCAGGCTTTCGGCGATGGCGGTGGCGTTCCAGAAGCAGGGGGCCAGCCGGTCATCTGATTCGGCAGCTTCTGCTTGCCGTCGGCACTCGGCCAAGAGTTGATTTCGGATTTCCGTCTTCAGCGTTTTCGGCGTCAGCAAAATTTCCGCCAGCCACTTGTTGATGGTGGGGTAGGGAGAGTGCTGCTCTCGGCCAGCGCCGGTTTCGGTGCTTACCTGTTCGGATTTTTCATAGTAATCGCGCACCATTTTTAGCGCGGCCTTGCGCTCTGGCGCGTTTGCCGCCGCCAAGGCCTTGCGCTTGCTGGCGCTGGCGAGCAGGTTGTAGCGTTCCTGGGTGGCGCCGAAGCCGAGCAGCGCGTCGAGTTCCGCGAAGGCCTGGTCGAGCAGTTCGCCGGCCTGTTCGCGGGTTGCCGCGGAGCGATCCTGGCGCAGCAATTCCACCGCCCGCCGGGCTTTGAAGTTGGCGCGTTTCTCCAGTACCCGCAGCGGGAAATTGGCCGCATCCTTGCCGGCCGCCAGGTTCAGGTATTCCAGCGCCTTGTCGAGGCGCCCGGTTTCGCTGTAGGCCACTCCCAGCGCGGCAAGCACGTCGGCTTTCGCCAGCCAGCCGGCTTTCTGCTGCTCGGGGATACGCTTGAGAATGCGCTCGACGGCACCCGCATCGCCGTCGCCCATGCAGGCCGCGCTCGCCGCATTGTCCAGCGCCACCACCAGTTCGGCGGAGGTGTAGAACGGCACGGGCGGCGCTTTGGCGGTGCTTTCGCCTTTGTTGTAGAGGCGGTAATCCGGGTCGCCGTAACACTGGTACGCGCCCCAGGTGTTGAGGTGGGGGAAGAGGTCGAATATCGCCTTGCGAGCGCCTTGCACCGCCCGCCCGAAGGGTTCATCGGCCAACATGCGCTGGTAGAAATGTTCGGCGTAAGCCTTGGCCGCGGCATCGTCCACCGCCCAGCCGGCGGCGATGACCGCCTTGACGCCCATTTCGATGAACTGGCTGGCGAGGTTGGCGGCCAGCCGGTTGTATTTTTCGACCGACTCGCTGCTGCGCTGGGTGTTGCCGAGGTAGCAGCAATTGATGAACACCAGTTCCGGCACCCAGCGCATTTGCGCCACGTCGCCGGGGGTGAGGAAGGTGTCGTCGCCGATCACCATCCCGCACACGGTTTTCGCTTCGCCGGGGATGTCTTGATGGCAGCAGGCGCACGGGTCGGGGGTGGTGCGGGCTTCCTCGCGCACGCCGTGTCCGGCGAGGTGGAGGATGCGGTAAGCGTCGGCGTGCAGGCCGATCATGATGCTGTCGGCGCCGGTTTCGATTTCCTGTTTGACGCGGAAGCCGCCGGCGGCCAGCACGCGCACTACCGATTCCGCCTCGCTGCGCGCGCCCGGCAGATTGCCGAAGGCGACCTGCTTGGGATTGCCGACCACCAGCGCGGTGTCGGCGTCGGTCTGGGCGGGGTGATGGCGGAAGGTG
>CALMWM010000154.1 GCA_937873435.1 uncultured Gallionellaceae bacterium | reverse complement strand
ACGATTTCAGCCGCATCGGTCTGCACCCCGAGACCAAGCCGTCGCATATGCCGTTCGAGGTGGAGGATTGCCATATCATCCTCGTCGACGACGTGCTCTACACCGGCCGCACGGTGCGCGCGGCAATGAACGATCTGTTCGATTACGGCCGCCCGGCCAGCATCGCCTTGGCGGCGATGATAGACCGCGGCGGGCGCGAATTGCCGGTCGCGGCACGCTTCGTCGGTGCCGTTCTCGATCTTGACGCCAGTCAAAACATCCAGCTTGAGCGCACCGAAAACGGACACTTGAACCTGAGTTTGCATACCGTGAAATAACGCCATGAAAAATCCCCAGCTCAACAAGAACGGCGAATTGCAACACCTGCTGACCATCGACGGACTCTCCGCGAATATCGTGCGGCACATCCTGGATACCGCAGAATCCTTCCTCAACGTCGCCGAGCGCGAGGTGAAAAAAGTCCCGCTGCTGCGCGGCAAGGCGATCTTCAACCTGTTCTTCGAGCCGAGCACGCGCACCCGCACCACCTTCGAGATCGCCGCCAAACGCCTCTCCGCCGACGTGATCAACCTCAACGTCAGCGCTTCCAGCGCCAGCAAGGGCGAAACCCTGCTCGACACGGTGGACAACCTCACCGCGATGCAGGCCGACATGTTCGTGGTGCGCCACGGCCAGTCTGGCGCGGCACACCTGATCGCACGCCACGTCGCGCCGCACATCCATGTGGTCAACGCCGGCGACGGGCGCCATGCGCACCCCACCCAGGCGCTGCTCGACATGTTCACGATCCGCCATTTCAAGCAGGAGTTTCACAACCTGCGCGTGGCGATCGTCGGCGACGTGCTGCATTCGCGGGTGGCGCGCTCGCAAATTCATGCGCTGAGCATCCTCGGGGTACCGGAAATCCGCGTGATCGCGCCGAAGACCTTGTTGCCCGCCGAGGTCGAGCGGATGGGCGTGCATGTGTACCACGACATGAGGCAAGGTTTGAAGGATGTCGACGTGGTGATCATGCTGCGCCTGCAGAACGAGCGGATGCGCGGCGCGCTGTTGCCTTCGGCGCAGGAATATTTCAAATATTACGGCCTGACCCTGGACAAGCTGGCGCTGGCCAAGCCCGACGCCATCGTGATGCACCCCGGCCCGATGAACCGCGGCGTGGAAATCGATTCCGATGTCGCCGACGGCGTCCAGTCGGTGATCTTGTCCCAGGTTACTTTCGGCATCGCCGTGCGCATGGCGGTGATGAGCATACTGGCGGGGAGCCACGCAGCATGAAGATCCATATTCAAAACGGCCGCCTGATCGACCCGAAAAACCAGATCGATGCGCAGCACGACATTTACATCGCCGCCGGCAAAATCTCCGCTATCGGGGTCGCGCCTGAAGGCTTCGTTGCCAATCGGGTGATCGACGCCAGCGGGCTGATCGTTTGTCCCGGCCTGATCGACCTGTCGGCGCGCCTGCGCGAACCGGGCTACGAGTACATGGCGACCCTCGAATCGGAAATGGATGCCGCGGTTGCCGGTGGCGTGACCTCGCTGGTGTGCCCGCCCGATACCGACCCGCCGCTGGACGAACCGGGGCTGGTGGAGATGCTCAAGTTCCGCGCCAAGAGCCTGAACCAGGCGCGGGTTTTTCCGCTCGGCGCGCTGACCCAGAAACTCGAAGGGCAGCGCATCACCGAAATGGCCGAATTGCGCGATGCCGGTTGCATCGGTTTCTCGCAGGCCGATGCGCCGTTGCAGGATACCCAAGTGCTGTGGCGTGCCATGCAATATGCCGCGACTTTCGACTTCACCGTCTGGCTGCGCCCGCAGGATGCCTACCTGGCCAAGGGCGGCGTCGCGCACGACGGCGAAGTGGCGAGCCGCCTGGGGTTGCCGGCGATCCCGGCCAGTGCCGAAACCATCGCTATCGGCACCATTCTCGCGCTGGCACGCGATACCGGCGCACGCATCCACCTGTGCCGCCTGTCCACCCGTACCGGAGTGGCGATGGTGCGCGCCGCCAAGGAGGAAGGCTTGCCGGTTACTTGCGACGTGGCGATCCACCACGCCCACCTGAGCGAAATGGACATCGGCTATTTCGATACCAACTGCCACCTGATCCCGCCGTTGCGCAGCAGCCGCGACCGCGATGCGCTGCGCCAGGGGCTGCAGGACGGTACCGTGGACGCGCTGTGTTCCGACCACGCGCCGGTGGATGACGACGCCAAGCTGCTGCCGTTCGGCGAAGCCGAAGCCGGCGCCACCGGACTGGAGTTGTTGCTGCCGCTGACCCTCAAATGGGCAGAGGAAGCCGGCGTGCCGCTCGCGACGGCCATCGCCAAGCTGACCACCGAACCGGCGCGCATCCTCGGCCTCAATAACGGCAGCCTGACCGTGGGCCAGCCCGCCGATCTGTGCCTGTTCGACCCGCAACGCTACTGGAAAGTCGAGCCGCGCTCGCTGAAAAGTTCGGGCAAGAACACCCCCTACCAGGGCGTCGAACTGCGCGGCAAGGTGCGCGTCACGCTGGTGGACGGGCATGTCGTTTACGAGACCGATTGAGCGCTGAACAGTAGTAACGAGGCCGCCCGGAAAAAGTTGCGGCCGAAATAATAATGGCGCCGATAGGCGCCATTATCTTGCCCGGATAAACTCAGGGATTATTGCGGCGGTTCGACCTGCTCGACAAAACCGCATTCCTTTTGCGGACAGACTTTCTCGACGCCGCGCCGCTTGGTGGTCTTGATGGTCAGGATCGGCCAGCCGCATTTCGGACAAGGTTCGTTGACCGGCGGATTCCAGGTCGCGTACTTGCAAGTCGGGTAAGTGTTGCAGGAATAGAACAGCTTGCCGTAACGGCTTTTCCGCTCGATCAGCGAACCGGCTTTGCATTCCGGGCAAACCACGCCGGTATCCCGGGGTTTTTCCAGCGGTTCGATGAATTTGCACTTGGGGTAGCTGGAACAGCCGATGAATTTCCCATAGGGGCCAGCCTTGATGTGCAACGGGCTTTCGCACTTCGGGCACAGGCGGTCTTCGACAACCACCGGTTCATCGGGTTTGACCTCGCCGTCGAGATTGCGCGTGTAGTCGCATTCCGGGTATGCGGTGCAGCCGACGAACTTGCCGCGCTTACCCAGGCGTAGCGACAGTGGTTTGCCGCACTTGGGGCAAGCCTCGTCCATCAATTCCTGAGTGACGTCCTTGCGGTCGACATTCTTCTTTTCTTCGATCTGTTTGCTGAATTTATCCCAGAATTCTTCTAAAACCGGTATCCATTCCTGTTTGCCGGTGGAAATAAAATCCAGCTGATCCTCAAGCTTGGCGGTGAAGTCGTAATCGACGTAACGGGTAAAGTGTTCGGTAAGAAACTTGCTGACGACCTGCCCGACGTCGGTCGGCATGAAGCGCTTCTTGTCCATGACCACATATTCGCGCGCTTGCAGCGTCGAAATGATGCTGGCGTAGGTGGAAGGGCGACCGATGCCATGCTCTTCCAGGGACTTGACCAGGCTGGCTTCGGTGTAGCGCGGCGGCGGTTGGGTAAAATGCTGATCACCGTAAAGGCGATCCAGCGGAACGCGTTCGCCCACTTCCATGATCGGCAACTTGACCTCGCCCTCTTCTTCCTGGTCGTCCTCGTCTTCCCGGTAAACCGCGATAAATCCCGGGAAAACCAGGGTTTGTCCGCTTGCGCGGAACAGATTGCCATCGCCGCCGACACTCAGGTCGAGGCTGACCGTGTCGAATTTTGCCGGGTTCATCTGGCACGCCAGCGCACGTTTCCAGATCATTTCATAGAGCTTGGCCTGATCCGCGGTGAGGAAACCGCGAACGCTATCCGGGGTGCGCGATACCGCAGTGGGGCGAATAGCTTCGTGGGCTTCTTGCGCATTCTTGGATTTGTTCTTATAGACTACCGGCGCTTTCGGCAAATAATCGGCGGAGAAATTCGCGCTGATGTAATCGCGAATTTCGGCGACAGCCTCGTTCGCCAGATTGACCGCATCGGTACGCATATAAGTGATCAGACCCACCGCGCCGCCGCCGATATCGATACCTTCATAAAGCTGCTGTGCCACTTTCATCGCGCGGTCGGTCGTAAACCCGAGCTTGCGAACCGCTTCCTGTTGCAGCGTGGAGGTCGTGAAGGGTGCCGCCGGGGAACGCTGCTTACGTTTTTTGTCGATTTGCACGACCGTGGCTTGGTCGCCACCTGCCTTGAGGGCCGCGACAATTTCAGCATGGCGTTCATCGGAACCCACGCTGAACTGATTCAATTTTTCCCCGTTGAACTGGAAAAGCTTGGCATTGAATTTTGCCTTGGCCTTGTGACTGTCGAAATGGATGCTCCAGTATTCCTGGGTCTTGAACGCCTGAATTTCCGCTTCGCGCTCGACGATCATGCGCAGCGCCGGACTCTGCACCCGGCCGGCGGACAAGCCACGGCGTATTTTGCGCCACAGCAAGGGGGAGAGATTGAAGCCGACCAGGTAATCGAGTGCGCGCCGGGCCTGTTGCGCGTTCACCATGTCCATCGAAATATCGCGCGGATTTTCAATGGCTTCCTGCACGGCGGACTTGGTGATTTCGTGAAAAACCACCCGCTTGAGGGTTTTCTTACCGATCAGTTTCTTGGATTTGAGGATCTCCGCCAAGTGCCAGGCGATGGCCTCGCCTTCTCTATCCGGGTCGGTTGCCAGCAAGATGTGATCGGCTTGCTTCACGGCTTTGGCAATCGCATCGACGTGTTTGGCATTGCGCTCGATCAGTTGGTATTTCATGCTGAACTGATTCTCGGTATCCACCGCTCCCTGTTTGGGTACGAGGTCGCGCACATGTCCATACGAGGCAAGGACTTCGAAGTCCGCACCAAGATATTTTTTAAGCGTTTTCGCCTTGGAAGGCGATTCGACAATCAGAAGGCTGGAAGACATGCGCGCCCTTAAAGGGTAACTAAAGCGTCAGGATAATAGAAACAAAGAATGAGGAAGGCAAGCGCGAATAAATCAATGCAGCGTCGGTTGGCCATCGCCGAACAGCAAATCCTCGACAAAGAAGAACTGCTGCGGCTCGTTCTGGCTCCACAGGACGAACAAGACTATCCATTTCACCTGGTCGAGAGTAAGTTCGGTTTCATCGAGGGCAATGGCGCGATCGATTACCCATTCGCGGCGAACCGGGTTGAGCACGCCGGAGCTTTCGAGAAAAGCCAGAAGTCCAACGCCTTGGGAACCGATGCGCGCGAATTCGGCTTCGGTGTAGCAGCGGGAGGAAGTGCAGCTCACGAGCGTTTCCGCGTAACTGGCGTTTGCCAAATTTTCCAGGCCGTTAAACCAGGAAAGGGCAAGAGAGATCTCATCGCGATCGAAGCCAGCCGCGCTCAATTCCCGCGTCAAGGTGTTTTCGTCGGGATAAGCGTGCATTTCAAAATAATTTTCAAACAGGTAAACCAGAATCTCGAACATAAAATTTCTCAAAATCAGGAAAGGCGCTGATACATGCCGCCCGGTAAGCTGGCGATACAGCCGTCTAGCTCCATGTGCAACAGCATGGAGCAAACGCTGTTACTCGTCAAGCCGCTACGGCTGACCAGCGAATCGATATCGACCGGATCGAAACCCATGATTTCAAGCAAAGGCTGATAGGTTTCGAGAGAGGACGACGCGGTAGCGACGGAACAGGGATCGGATTTGCTCGCCCAGTTGAGTTCGGCGAGCACATCCTCGGCGCTCTCGACCAGTTTGACGCCCTGCTTAATCAGTGCATGACAGCCTTTGGATAGCGGGGAATGAATCGAGCCCGGGATCGCAAAGACTTCCCGCCCCTGCTCGGCGGCCATCCGCGCGGTAATCAGCGAACCGCTCTTTAACGCCGCCTCTACCACCAGGCAACCGAGAGACAGGCCGCTGATGATCCGGTTGCGGCGCGGGAAATTAGGTGCTAAAGCCGGCGTGCCGAGAGGAAACTCGGAGATCAGGGCGCCGTTCTTGGCCAATTCATGCGCCAGCCCATGATTCCGCGCGGGGTAAACGCTATCCAGTCCGGTGCCGACCACCGCGAGGCTGGACGATGCCGCATTCAACCCCCCGCGATGCGCAGCCGCATCGATGCCGGCTGCCATTCCGCTGACGATACAGAAGCCGCAATTGCTCAGGCTGTACGCAAAGGCTTCGGCATTCGCGATTCCTTGGGAAGAGGCATTGCGGCTGCCGACTATGGCCAGAAAATTCGCGCCGAGCAGTTCCCTGCGTCCTTTCAGATAAAACACCGGCGGCGGGTCGGCGGTTTGCAGCAATAGCGGGGGGTAATCTTGGTCGGCGAGCGTGACCAGGTGATTGGCGGGATCTGCTAGCCAATCCAGGGTGGGTTCGATAGCTCCGCGGTCGGGGCCGTCGCAGATCAGGCGGGCAATGGTCGGCTTGACGACACGGCTGAGGGAGGCGAATCCGGCCGCGTAGATTTTTTCCGGCTCGCCGAAAACAGTTAACAGGCGGCGGAAGGTTTCATTCCCGACGCCGGGGATCAGGCTAAGCGCTATCCAGGAAGAATGATCATGCGCGACCGGCATGGCGCAAAATCAGGGAGCCTGCACCTTATCCAGCACGTGTATCGGGCGGGTCGAATTTACCACCAGCGCATAGGATAGCTTGTCGAAAGTGCGGAAAACGAAGAGCAGGCCGGAGCGTTCATCCGGCAATTTGAGCGATACCTTGTCGCCCTTGGAATCGACGACCGGCACATCTGCGCCGCGCCGGTAAATAGCCAGCACGTGGCCGATTTCAATGCCGTCCCTTTTGCCCCGGTTTAAGGTGACCACGGCATTTTGCCCGGCTTCGGCGGCGCCGCTGTAAATCGACAAAATCAAGCCATGGGCGATATTTCCCGGTGCGTGCGGAACATAAGCGTTCATCGGCGCTTCGGTAACCGGAATCAAGCGATCGCCGCCATAAATTTCCAGGGTGGAATTGGTCACCAAAATCGTCGAGGGATTGCCGAACTTCAGAACTTTCGCCTTGCCCAGATAGACGGCTTCCTGGCCTAGCGTTTCCTTGGATTCCGGGTCGACCAGAACCTTGCCCGGCCGATATACATTCCAGTACACCCCGTTATCCGGTTTCAGGCCAACGACATAGGCGTTCTCACCCATACCGACAAGCCCCCGCCCTTCCTCGGTGCGCAGGATGCGCGGCGCGGCGCTCAACTCTGCCTCATCGACCAGCAAAGGCTGGGCCAGGAAAGGCCCGATGATCGATGGAGCAATCGTGGCGATGGCGCGCGATTCAAGCGCCTCGCTACGCATGGACGGGCTAAGGCGCACGGTTTCCAGCTCGCCGCGTTGTTTCTCGCCAAATCGCAGGCGGGGTTTGCCGTTCACCATCACCAGCTCGATGACATCGCCGGGGTAAATCCAGTGCGGATTTTTGATCTGCTCGCGGTTGAGATTCCAGATTTCGGGCCAGCGCCAGGGTTCCTTGAGAAACTTTCCGGCGATTCCCCACAGCGTGTCGCCTTTGACTACGACATGCTTGTCCGGCGGGTTGTTCTGCAAGGCGATCTCATCGGCGAAGGCAAGCGGACTTAGGCTGAAAAGAAGAATCAGGGATATAATTAAGTTTCGCATGATAGCCCCACCGCGGCGTCTGGAAGAAAACCGGCACAATCCGGTTCACAAGGTAGATTAAATTCTGCATGTAATTCACTAAACAAGCAAGCATTTATGGCGATTCTAACCATTCTGCATTACCCCG
>CALMWM010000153.1 GCA_937873435.1 uncultured Gallionellaceae bacterium | reverse complement strand
CCTGTTGTGCGGTGGGATAATGAATGCAGGGATTGCCATTTTCCAGCAATTCGGCGTCGATTCGTTTCTCGACGCGGTGATCATCAAGAAGGCGAGAATCCCTTTTGCCAACCTTGGACAGCCTAACCATTTCTCCGATTACATCGCCCTGGCATTGGGTTCCATGCTGCTGCTGTATGCCAAGCGGCGTTTGCACGTTGGGACCGCAGTGGCGGCGGGGGGCGTTCTGCTGTATGCGCTGTCGTTTTCCGGCTCGCGCAGTTCCTGGCTTTATGTGGTGACAATGGCGGCTTTGTCGATACTCTTCTTTGTAAAGAACAGGCACGCGGAAAGCCGGCGGCTGGCAATTGCCGCGCCGCTGCTGATGTTGGGATTCGCGCTGGTCCAAATAAAATGGTTTGCCCTTGTTCCTGGTGGCCTCACCACGCCAACCGAAAATATTTTCATTCAGGCGGGGTCCAAGAGCGATCGTCTGGCAATCTGGCTGGAAGCGTGGCAGATGTTTTTGCAGGCGCCGCTGCTCGGTACGGGGTTCGGCGAGTTCGCTTATCAGCATTTTCTTTTTTCGGGGCAGTCGCCCGAAGTCATACGTGGTCTACTCTACAATCATTCGCATAATATCGTGATGCAGGTGCTTGCCGAGTTCGGTTTGCCGGCAACTTTGTTGTTGGTCGGCGGCGTTTCGGCATGGCTTTGGCGTTTGATCGATGCAGGTGCTTTCACGTTGGAAAAATGGTGGTTGTTGGCATTACTGTCGGTGATGGCGATTCACAGCATGTTGGAGTACCCATTGTGGTATGCCTATTTCCTCGGGGTGGCTGCAATCTTGCTGGGGCTCGGAGAAGCCCGTTTTTTCAGGCTGAATATGCAGCGGGCCGGGAGAGGTCTGTTCGTGCTTCTGATCGCTTTGGGCGGGATGAGTTTATTCAACTTGGTTCATAGCTACAGTAGCTTTGAAAGTGCTTTCTACGGGTTTGGAAAAAGTCTGTCCAAGAAAGACAAGCTGGAGGTATTCGAGGAAAATGCGAAAGAGCTTCTCAAACAGGTAATGCTGATTCATCGCGAATCGCTGTTGAGCTCTTATGCAGAGATTGCCGTCAGTCGGGGGATCTCGCTCGACAAGGATAAATTGTCCGACAAACTGTCGGTTAACGGCAGGGCCATGCACGCGGCACCTACGGATGAGATCGTGTATCGCCAGGCGCTCCTGCTCGGGCTGAGCGGCGATCATCAAGCTGCGGCGCGGCAATTCGATTTGGCGGCGGCGGCTTATCCGCATGACGTGGCTGGCGTTACCTCGCTATTGACGAGAAAAGCCAAATTCGATGAGGGCAGTTATTTGCCGTTGTTGCGGCATGTCGAAGCCTGGACGCAGGCGCATCCCGAGGCAGTCAAAAAGAAAGCTGCGGGGCCGGTCACCGAAAGTGCTGTGGTCACACCTGCGCTGAAGAAGCATTAGGGGTGTTTTGCCGATAACGAACAGGGGATGGTTATGGCCGTAGAAAAAATACGGCTGGGCGATTTGTTGGTCCAGCAGAAAATTATTTCCCAGGAACAGCTGAAGGTGGCGGTTGAGGAGCAGAAACGTACCGGCTTGAAGCTCGGGCGGGTGCTGGTGCATAACGGTTTTGCTTCCGAGGAACACATTGCGCCGGTTCTGGCGAAGCAACTGAACATCCCCTTTATCAATCTAAAACAGTACATCGTTGATATCAATGTCGCGCGCAAACTGCCCGAAAACCTGGCGCGCCGTTTTCGCGCTCTGGTATTGGAGGAGCGGGGAGCAAGTACCTGGTCGGGATGGAAGATCCGACGGATCTCTTTGCTTACGATGAAATCGTGCGCGTGTTACGCAAGGATGTCGATCTAGCCGTCGTCACGAAAACCCAGTTGTTGCAGGAGATCGACCGTTTTTACCGCAAGACTGAAGAAATCAAGGGGTTTGCGCGCGATCTCGAGCAGGAAATGGGGGACGCCGCAGTCGATTTCGGCGAGCTTGGGATTACGCCCGGGCTTGAGGATGCGCCGGTGGTCAAGTTGTTGCAATCGGTGTTCGAAGATGCGATGCAGGTCAATGCCTCCGACGTGCATATCGAACCGCAGGAAAACAGCCTGCATATTCGTTTCCGTATTGACGGCATGTTGCATCTGCAAAGTCAGGCGGAAATGAAAATCGCCTCGGCGCTGGTGTTGCGCCTGAAGCTGATGTCGAAGATGGATATTTCCGAGCGCCGCTTGCCGCAGGACGGACGTTTCAATTTGCAAATCCGCCAGCGGCAGGTGGATATTCGTATTTCCACCATGCCGACCCAGTACGGCGAATCCGTC
>CALMWM010000152.1 GCA_937873435.1 uncultured Gallionellaceae bacterium | reverse complement strand
TTTTCCGCACTCGGCCAAGGATGCACAGCCGTCTCGCGCAACCGGACGTAACCGCGTCCGACCGGCTTGTCGTGCATGACCACGTCGCCGGGAATCACCCCCGCCATCCGGCACGTTTTGCCGTGCCATGTCAGGCTGCGCGCCAGATACATCAATCCGCCGCATTCAGCGTAGGCCGGCAACCCGCCTTCGATGGCGGCTCGTATTTGCTCGCGCATGGAGCGATTTGCTTCCAGTTCATCCATCAGCAATTCGGGAAACCCACCGCCGATAAACAGTCCGTCCACCTGCGGAAAGCTGGCGTCATGCACGGCGTCGATCAGCACCAATTCAGCGCCTGCGGCCTCCAGCGCATCTAGATCGTCGGCGTAATAAAAACCGAAAGCCCGGTCGCGGACCAAACCTATTTTCACCTTCGGCTGATCGGGAGGGATAAAAGTTTCAGCAGGAGGGGTGTTTATTTGCGTCACAGGCGGAGCGCTGCGGCCTATTTCAAGCAGGCGTTCCAGATCTACCTGCTCGCCCACCAACTGACCGATTACATCGGTGCGTCGGAGTGCAGCATCTGCCTCGTTGCTAGGAACCAGTCCAAGGTGGCGTTCGACGATTTCCAGTTGAGGATTACTGTGCACCGCACCAATCACCTGCACATCGGTATAGTGCTCGATCACCGCTCGCAGCTTGCTTTCATGACGAGCGCCGCCGAGCTTGTTAAGGATCACTCCGGCAATCCGGATATTCCGGTCGAATGCCTGGTAGCCAAGGATCAACGGCGCAATCCCACGGGTCATGCCGCGTGCGTCCAGCACCAGCACCACCGGGGCTTGCAGCAACTGAGCAAGCGCGGCGTTGCTATTGCTACCGTCGAGATTGAGGCCATCGTACAAGCCCTTGTTGCCCTCAATCAGATTGAAATCCGCACCTACTGAATGCCTGACGAATTCTCCTACAATCTCCTCGCCGTTCATCAGGTAGAAATCCAGGTTGCGGCAAGTGCGCCCGCTCGCGGTGGACAGCCACATCGGGTCGATGTAGTCAGGCCCTTTCTTGAAGGGCTGGACGATTACGCCACGATTTCTCAACGCGGCGCACAGGCCAATGCTGACAGTAGTTTTGCCGGAGGACTTATGCGCAGCAGAGATCAGTACGCGAGACATGGATCTGGGAAAATTTGGCGGGAAGAGACAACCTCCCGACCACGCCAGTTAGTGACTAGCGCGACTGGGAAGTTGCTTCATCCACCTGATCAATCAGTGATGTTTTCAGCCTTGGCAAGATGACTGAAGTCATCCTGCGGCAAGAACTGCAATACACGGACGGCGATGGTTGCAATCAGAGCTGTAATCCCGATTCCACCCAGACCGAGAAGTAATTCTGGCAGGCTTGGGGTATACGGATGCGGCATACGCCCGTCAAAGAAGCTGCTGGTGGCTTCCATGCCTGGGAACAGATTCAACGGGAACGCCTGGCCACCGATGATGAACACGTAGAGCTGGCAAAAGCCACCGAAAATGATCATCATCGCCGCGGGGAACACTGCGTTGCAGCGCATACTCAGTTGCGGGTGAAACAATATTGCCAGCGGGATCACGCTGCCTACTGCAATCTGGCCAAGCCAGAACATCGAGGTATAAATTCCGCCATCAAGCAGGATAAAGCGCTCGAAATCGGTTTGCTTGGCAAAATACAGGTTGGTCATGTGATAGACCAGCGTAAAGTACAGCACGGCAGAAACAAACACCGCCAGCAGATTTTTCATGCGTCGCAAAACAGCCGGGTCCAGCTTCATACCGTTCCAGCGGAACATTACCGATTGCACAACGATGAATACCGCCAGACCATACGAGAAGGACATGACTATGAACATCGGCGCCAGCAGGGCCGAATCATAAGCCTGACGTGCCACCAGAAAACCGAAGATGGAACCGGTACCGGTTGTCAGGATCAAGCGCCAGATGAAGGCCGCAAAACCGGCGTACTTGGAATAAACGTTCATTCGACGTTCCATCATCGTCCACAGGTAGACTGCGACGATGCTGAAAAAGCCGGAATAGAGCACGATGTTCCAGGCGAAAATGGAAGTAGGATTAAAGTGCGTCATCGCAACTATCAGACGATCGGATCGCCCCAAGTCGAGCATCAGCACAGCCAAGCCTCCGCCAAGCATAGCCAGCGCCAACAAGCCAGACAGCGGTGCGCGCGCCTTGTAGACGGTTTTGCCGAAGACCGATCCGATCGAGGCAACATTCAACACCCCGGATGCCGCAACGATCAGAAAAATAGCAAACACATGCGGCAAGCCCCACACGATCTGGTTGCTCATACCGGTTACGATATGGCCGTGCTCCTCCATGTAGTGCCAGGCGCCTGCTCCGACTAAAACGATCAGGCCGAAGATGCCTACCAGCGCATAAAACGCGCGCTCTTCAATACGACGGAAATTTTCGTAATTCATGGCCTCAAATCCCCTGGTAACGAACGCCGGTGTTCAAATTTAGATCGGCGCGCACCTGTGTCGTGGCATAGGTGGCGATGCGTTTGGCAATTTCGCTGCTGGCATCGTTCAGGTCGCCAAACAGAATTGCCTCGTGACCCGCTGCTTTACAAGCTTCGACACAGGCTGGCAACTGATCCTTGTCGATACGATGGACGCACAGCGTGCAGCCTTCGACGCAACCCTTCCCGCGCGGGACATCAGGGTTCTGGTCGTG
>CALMWM010000151.1 GCA_937873435.1 uncultured Gallionellaceae bacterium | reverse complement strand
TCCCCTTTTCCTTTCCCTCTTCTCCTTGCATCCTCCGCGTTCGCTGCGGTGAATTGCGGTTGTGAGGTTCAATGAGGGGGCCGGCTTCCCAGGCTGCGCCAGGCTAAAATGCCGGTTGATCCTTGGGAATGACCGCGTTGTTCAGGAAATCCCAGTTCATCCGGATCAGTACATCGTCGCTGCGGCGCAAGGCTCTTTGGGCGGAGCGCACCTTGTCGAGCAAAGCGGTGATTTCGCCGGCAAAGCCGGCGCCGGCGAAATGGCGATGCCACTCGTCGCCGTCCGGGTCTTCTTCGTCGATGTCGCGCCAAAACAGCCTGGTGAAGCTTTCGTAGGAAACCGCTTTACCGGCCAGCAGGTCGCTTCTAACCTCATCGGCCCAGCGGCTGCGCCTCTCCACCAAGGCAGCGGCGCCCCGATGCACGGTCACGGCCAGGTAAGGATGGAGGTCCTCGGGGCGTTTTAACTGAACGAGCTCGAAGAACCGCCCGCCATCGGCAGCCTCCTCGATCAGCGCGTGTACTGCCGAGGTGGCGATTTCCAGGCTGATGCCGGTTTGGAATGTATGAATTTTGTCGAGATACATTTTAGTTACAGCCGTCGAATGAATAGTTTTTTGGATCAGCAAGTTCCGTCAAGGTTCAGTTTTTAGGGCGTTTTCGGAACGGGTGTTGGAAGCGTTCGGAATTAAAAGAGAAATGGGGTGCTTGTTCGCGGTTTCAAGAGTTGGTATGGAATTCATGATCAAATCCCAGCAATTTTGCCTCGGATGATGAAACGGCAACTCGCCATGGCTGGCTTTATGCGCAGGTTCGAACAGCAAAAAAAAACCGGCCACTAAGTGGCCGGTCTCCTCCTCCCCTTCTCTTCGGTCAGGTTATTTTTTCTTCTTTTTCGCGATCATTTCGTGAATGATCGGGGAAAGAATGACTTCCATCGCGAATCCCATCTTGCCGCCCGGCACCACGATGGTGTTGGGGCGCGACATGAAGGAGTCGTGAATCATTTGCAGGTAATACGGGAAATCCACGCCGTGCGGGTCGCGGAAGCGAATCACCACGAAGCTTTCGTCGGCGGTCGGGATGTCGCGCGCCACGAACGGGTTGGACGTGTCGACTGTCGGCACGCGCTGGAAATTGATATGGGTGCGCGAGAACTGCGGCGTGATGTAGTGCACGTAGTCGTTCATGCGGCGCAGGATGGTGTCGACGATGGCTGCTTCGGAGTAGCCGCGCTCGGCGTTGTCGCGATGGATTTTCTGGATCCATTCGAGGTTGACGATAGGCACCACGCCGATCAGCAGGTCGGCATATTTGGCAACGTCGATATCGCCGTCCTGGGCCGCGCCGTGCAGGCCTTCGTAAAACAGCAGGTCGGAGCCTTTTTCGATTTCTTCCCAGGGGGTGAATTCGCCGCCCTTGAGCTTGGTGCCCAAGCGCTTGTTGTGCGCTGCCGCTTCGTCGTCGTTGTGCAGGTAATAACGTTTGTTGCCACGCCCGGTTTCGCCGTAGGTCTTGAACAAATTCTCGATCTTGTCGAACAGGTTGGCTTCAGCGCCGAAATGGCTGGGGGCGTGACGGCCTTCTTTTTCGGCGGCGGCAATCGCGGCCTTCATCTCCACGCGGTTGTAGCGGTGGAAGCTGTCGCCTTCGACCACGTTCGCCGTCAGCTGCTCGCGGCGGAAAATGTGCGTGAAGGCATTCTTGACGGTGGTGGTGCCGGCGCCGGAAGAGCCGGTGACCGCAATAACGGGGTGCTTGTTCGACATGATTTAATCACCTAATTAATGGATTACATCGGAGTATAGCTATTTTGCAAAACAGCCGTAAATAAGATTATTCAATGATTCTATAAAATGCGCTTTTTTCTATAAGACATAAGAATCGATAGCCAGCGCCTTGTATCAAGCCATGCCTGCCCGTGCAACGCGGTACGGGTGGCGATCGATCGCGGGGAATTTCATCGACAAATGGAATAATGCCATGGCGATGTATAATCAGCCGAATTGATCGTTTTTAAGGTATTTTCCATGCAAGCGCAATACACACCGGCGGAAATCGAACGCCAGGCCCAGCAACTCTGGGACGAAACGCAAGCCTTCAAGGCCGACGAAGCTTCCGCCAAGCCGAAATACTACTGCCTGTCGATGTTTCCCTACCCGTCCGGCAAGCTGCACATGGGGCATGTGCGCAACTATACCATCGGCGACGTGCTGTCGCGCTACCACCGCATGAAGGGTTACAACGTGATGCAGCCGATGGGCTGGGATGCCTTCG
>CALMWM010000150.1 GCA_937873435.1 uncultured Gallionellaceae bacterium | reverse complement strand
CGGCTACGCCTAATGCGCCCTACTTCTAAAGAGGCCAGGCTCGAACCACCTTCGGATCGTCTCACCGATACACCTCGCGCCGATGCCCGACCTTAACGATTTCCACAACCAAGGTGCCGCCTGCTACGGAATAGATCAAACGGTAATCGCCGGAACGAACGCGCCAAGTATGTTCGGCACCCGCCAGTTTGACGGCACCGTGCGGGAATGGCTCGTTTGCTAGCGTTGCGGCAAGCTCAACCAGGTGGGTAATAACTTCGCGCGGCAATTTCCTGAGTTCACGTTCCGCCGAAGCCCGCCAGACAACTTTATAAGAGGCCATCCGCCTTCAATCTGGCAACGACATCGCCGTGATCGGACACTGGCTCGTCGCGCCGTTCAGCCACGGCAGCCAAGTCGCCCAAGTCTTCGAGCAGGGTTTCGTATTCCTCGACGGGCAGGAGCACCGAGGTTCGGTGTCCCTGATGATCCACAACGAACTGTGGATGGAAACTGGCGGCGGCTGGCATGGCACGATGCTCCCTAGTAAAACGATGCAATTCGGATGAGTCTATTCGCAAGCTCTGCAACGATCAAGCACAACACCACGCCCCTGAAACGAAGGAATAATCAAACTAGGATCATGCCGCCCGCCGCTGGATTGTCGGTTCGATTTCCGGCCAGGTCGTCCGTTGCGCCAAGCGAAGTTCATAATCGCTTTGCAAATCCAGCCAGATTTCCGGCGATACGCCGAAATACTTGCCGAGGCGTAGCGCGGTATCGGCAGTGATGGCGCGCTTGCCGTTGACGATTTCGCTGATGCGGTTGGGCGGTACGGCAATATCGCGAGCCAGCCCGTTGATGCTGATGCCCAGCGGTTTCATGAAGTCTTCCAGGAGAATTTCGCCGGGCGGTATCAGGTCGAGTAGTTCTTGGTTCATCGCTAATCCTTTTTAGTGGTAATCGACGATTTCCACGTCGTACACGTCGCCGTCGTGCCAGACAAAGCAGAGCCGCCATTGGTCGTTGATGCGGATGCTGTGCTGGCCGCTTCGGTTTCCCTTCAAGGCTTCCAGACGATTGCCCGGCGGCTGGCGCAAATCCTCCAGAACGCGCGCACGGTGAAGATAAAGCAGCTTGCGCCGCGCCGGGCGCTCGATGGCGCGAAAGGAGGCCACAGGCACATCATGAAAAAGCTGTTCGGTGCTTTTGCACTTGAAGGATTTGATCATTATGGAATGGTATTACGAGGCGCGTAATATGTAAACATACACGCTGCCGGACTATCACCCGGCCCCGGCCCCCATCAACCGATCCAATGCCTCGACCAGCTCCACGCTCGGACGATTACGATAGATACCGCTATCCGCCCCCGGCTCAACCACGATGCCGCGCAGGAACAGGTAATACACCCCGCCGAAATGCCGCTGGTAATCGTAGTCCGCCAGGCGGGTACGCAAGTAGCGGTGCAGCGCGACGCAGTAGATCAGGTATTGCAGGTAATAGTGGCTGGCAGCCATCGCCTCCACCAGCAGCGGCGGTGCATAGCAGGCGGGATCGCTGCCCAGCCAGTTGGATTTGTAATCGACGATGTAATAGCGGCCTTGCGCCTCGAACACCAGGTCGATGAAGCCCATCATGTAGCCTTCTATCCGCCTGAAATCCAGGCTGGACGCGGCCTCGACGTATTCCGGCGCGACCCCCAGCGCCGGGTCGGCGAGCACTTGGCGTAGCCGCGCCACGTCGAGTCCGGCGAGCGGAAAGACGAAGCCCAACTCGATCAGGCGCTGTTCCGGGGAGACTTCGGCCAGGCGCAGGCTGTCGCCGTCGAGCGCCGCATCCAGCGAGGCTTGCACCGTGCGCGCCACTGTCGGCGCCCATTTTTCGTCGATGAAATGTCCCTGAAGCAGCTCCGCCACCCAAGCCTGCAAAGCCGCCGGATCGCGGCGGGTGAAATCCCAGCCCTCGAAAATGCTGTGCAAGCAGGTGCCGGCCTGCGCGCCACGCGGGAAGGTGAAGATGTCCAGCCGGGGCGACGCTTCGGGCGTTGCTCCCGCCGCCGCATCGTAATCCGGCGCTTCGCTGTGGCGCCCGGCGCTCAACGCGGAAAAGCTGGTCATGCGCCAGCCCGGATAAAGGCTGCGGCTGAACGGCAAGGCTGTCAGCTCCACTGGCGCCGCAGCCGGCGGCGTATAGGGCTGCCCATCGCAATGCAGCGGCTCAACCGTCACGCCCGCAACGGCACGCACGACATACGCGCGCAAGGCCTGTTCGACCGTCTCGGCAGTGGCCGTTTCGAACTGGCCCGCGAGATATGCCAGCGGATCGGCGTCCGGCGCGGCGGCGCCGTGCAGCAACCAGGCCAGCGCCGATGTTTCCATTTCCTTGACGTGGCCCCAGTGCACCACGCAACGATGCTGGGCGCGGGTCAGCGCGACGTAGAGCAGGCGCAGTTTTTCCGCCAGCTTTTCCTCGCTGGCGATGGACTTGTGCGCCGTGAAAGTCGGCGAGCCGAGGTCGAGCGTGGGGCGGTTTTCCTGCACCGGGTCGTGGAAAGTCACCGCGCTTTCGTTTTTCTGCCACAACCTGCCGTCCCACAGGAAGGGACAGAACACCAGCGGGTATTCCAGCCCCTTGCTGGCATGGATGGTCACGATGCGGACGCGCTCGGCATCGCTTTCGAGGCGCAGCAAGGCACCCTCGTCGTCGCCGCGCGGGCTGCGGATCGCCCGCGACAGCCAGCCGAGCAGCGCGTCCATGCCCTGCCGCGCGTGACTTTCGACCTGGATCAGTTCAGCGAGATGGAGCAGATTGGTGATCCGCCGTTCGCCGTCGTGAAAATGCAGCAGACCGCAGGCCAGCGTTCCCCGGCTATCCTGCCCTTCCAGCCAGCCACGGAAAAACCGCATGAAACCGTGATCCCGCCACAATTCGTGATAGCGGCGGAAAGTGTCGAAGAGCCGTTCCGCGCCACGCTGGTCCTCGCCCAGCGCATGGATCCGCGCCGCCGGCCAGCCCATCAGTTCGGTGGCCAGCGCCGCCTTGATCAGCGTCTCGCGCCCCGGTTCGGCGACCGCCAGCAACACCTGCTCCAGTTCCGCCGCCTCGCGCGAGGCGAATACGTTCTCCTGGCCGTAGCGCACGCTCGCCACGCGCCGCCGTTCGAGTTCTTCCTGCACCAAGCGGCCCTGGCGGTGGGCCGGCACCAGCACCGCGATGTCGCCGCCGGACAGCGGGCGCGCCTCGCCGTTTTTCACCAGGCGCGCCCGCCCCTGCGCTGCCAGATTGAGCAGGCGCACGATTTCGCTGGCGCAATCCTGCGCCGCGAGGCGGTTGGCCTGATCCTTGGTCAGGGGTTTTTCGCCTGCGGCGAACAAGCGGAAGCGCAATGCGTTGTCGGCATCGCCGTCGATTTGCAGTTCGCCAAGTGCGCGCGTGGTTGCCTCGACCGGGCGGTAGCCGATGTTCTCGACCAGGAAGGGCCGGGCATGTACCCGGCTGTCGAACAACGCATTCACAGCGGCGATCAGCGCGGGATCTGAGCGCTGGTTGGTGTTCTGCGTCTGGTGCGCCTGGGCATCCCGGTAGGCCTTGAGGTAGGTGTAAACATCCGCGCCGCGAAAGCCGTAAATCGCCTGTTTCGGGTCGCCGACGAAAAACACCGGCAATGCCCGGTCGCGGTAGAGGCTGCGGAAAATCCCGTACTGCACCGGGTCGGTATCCTGGAATTCGTCGATCAGCGCAGCCGGGTAGCGGCTGCGCACCACCTCGGCGAGATGCCCGCCGTGCGCGCCATGCAGCGCGGCGTAGAGCTTGTTGAGCAAGTCGTTATAGGAGAGCAGCTGACGCGCCTGCTTGCGCGCCGGCAATTCGTCCTCGCAGTAGCGCAGCAGGTCGGCCTTGAGTGCGACCAGCTTGCCGGCGAAGGCGCCACTCAGACGGCTGGCGCTATCCAGTAATGGCGCACAGGCCGCGAAAAAGGGATGGGCGGGCGGCGTCTGGCCTTTCCTGGTGCCGGCCAGCAGGGCTTCCGGGGTCAGTTTGACGAGCTTTTCCGGCACCTTCAGGCCGGCCTGCGCCGCGTTGAAATAGGCGTCGAACTCGGCAAACCAGGCCGGCATGGCACTCTTCCGGTAACTGTTGCCGTTCAGGCCGGGGTGTTCCAGCAGCAGCGCGGCGATCTCGGCGTGCCGCCACAACCGGCGCGCAGCAGCGAAGTCCGCGTCCAGCACGGCTTCCAGCGTTGCAACATCTTGCACAACGGGCAGCGCCACCAACGCCATGAAAGCCTGCTTGCCGATGTGCGGCGCGATTTCGGCGAGCCAGGCGTCCGGCGTCTGCCGCTCCGCGACCAGGTAATCCACCCATCTGCCGCTGGCCGGCTGGATCTCGCGCCGCCAGTAATCGTCGACGATGTCGCGCAGGATGTCGCTTTCGTCCGGCAGCAACTCGGTATCGAATTCCATCCCCGACTCGAATGCGCTTTCGCTGAGCACCCGCTGGCAAAATCCGTGGATGGTGAAAACCGCCGCATCGTCGAAACAGCGCAGGGCATGGGTCAAACGCTTGACCGCCAGCGCCTCGTCCGCGATGCCTTCCCGGTAAGCCCGGCAAAATGCGTCACCGCTACCCTGCCCCTTGAGTTCCGCCAGCATCTCGGCCAGCTTGGCGCGGATGCGCCCGCTCAATTCCGCGGTTGCCGCCTTGGTGTAAGTCACCACCAGGATATTCTCGACCGCCAGCCCGAGCTCCACCACCAGCCGCACGTACAATCCGCCGATGGCCCAGGTCTTGCCGGTGCCGGCACTGGCCTCGATCAGCGTGGGACGGTCGAGGGCGACCCGGTAGACATCGAAGGGTTCGAAAACAGGCATTGAGGGCCGAGAAACCTGCTGAGCCGGCTCGTTCTGGTCAAACAGCGAAAACTGGTGGCCATTCATATCGCTGAAATTGCCATGTTGAGGAAGGCGCTACGCCGCTTCCGCCATGGGCTGCACTTCTGCTTCGATTTGTTTCAGCACATTCGCTTCGGTAATTTTCAAATCGTAGGCTTGCTGCAAGTTCAGCCATGATTGCGCGTCGCCACCGAAATACCGCGCCAAACGCAAAGCCGTGTCCGGCGTCACGCCGCGACGCTCCAGCACAATATCGTTTACCCGCGCAGGCGGCACATGCAAGGCCTTGGATAAGGCGTGGGCGCTCATTGCAAGCGGCTTGAGGTAATCTTCGCGGAGAATTTCACCGGGATGGATGGGGCGCATACCGTTCTTGAATTTACTCATGTTGTCCTCCTAGTGGTAGTCCACAATTTCAACGCATTCAGGGCCATCTTCACCCCACACGAAGCACAAGCGCCATTGTGCGTTAATCCGAATACTGTATTGGCCGGCACGGTCGCCAGACAAGGCTTCCAGGCGATTACCCGGAGGCGAGCGCAGAAAGTCCAGGCTTGCGGCGCTGTCGAGTTGTTGCAACTTGCGTTCAGCCACGGACGAAATGTTGGCAAATCGCGCGGATTTTTTGCCTTCATACAGCCTTTGGGTTTCCGTGCAATTGAATGACTGAATCATGCCTCAATGCTATACCGCTTGTCGATAAACAACAAGCCGGATTACCCGCCGATATTTCCCTATTCCATGAAATTTGCCAACTCCGGCCGTCACGCGCTTTCCCCTTGCAACGCCTGCAATAACGGCACCAGCAAATCCGCCGCGACTTGCTGGAATTCCGCATCCAGCGGGTCGCTGCCGCGGTACGCGGTACGATAATAGATATTCTCGCTTTCGCCGTGGAAATCGCCGATGCGGAAGTCCGGTTCATCCCACTTAAGGTGGGCGGCCTTGAGCGCGCTTTCTTCATCCTTGCCGGCAAGCAGTTTCTCGGCATAGGCGTAGGCGCTTTTGATGAAGAACGGCAGCGGAAAGCTCAGGCCCCGGCGGTAATGCTGCAACAGTTTGGCGAGCTGTTCCTCGGGCTGCGCCACCGCACCGAATGCAACGCTTTTGTCGGTGCCGATCAAGCGGCTGCGCAGAATGACGCCCGGCGGTTTGAGCTGGCACAGCAGCAAGTGGCGCAGCCACAGCGCGAATAGCTGACGCGGCTTGATCTCGTCCAGCGTGTAGGCGAGCAAGCCGTCGGAACCAACATCGGAAAGCCAGCCGACCAGACGCATCCCGTGCGCGGTGAAATCGACCGGCAAGGGTTCCAGCGTGGCGTCCGGCAGTTGCGGCAGCAATTGCGCCGCCAGATGCGCCACCACGCTTTCCTCGTGCGCCAGCAGGCGGGTGCCGAATTCGCCATGCGGCAACCAGCCGTGCGCTTCGCCCAGACGTTGTGCGGCATCCTGCGGCAGATCGCGGCGTAGCGATTCCAACACTTGGGCGCGCAGGTCGCTGCGGACAAAGTAGCTCAGGCCGAAGGGTTCGCGCACGTCGAACTCGGCATCGCCTTCTTCCAGGCGGAGATTCAAGCGTTGTTGCAGCAGGTAGCGCGCCGGGTTGGCGTAGAAGGATGCCAGGCGGTCGAACTCCACCGTCAGCCATTCTTCCTCCGGCTCGGCCAGCGCGGTATCGAACAGCGGCTGCGGCTGGCCGTCGCCCTGGCCGAGTTGGCGGCTGGCTGCCAGCCAGGCGCTGGAGTAGCCGGGGTAATCCGGCATACCGAGAAAATAGGCGGGGTTGAGCGCTTGCAGGAAATGGCGGGTGACGATCCGAGCGGCGATCTCCGCGCCGCAACTGGCCTTCACCGTGTCGAGCAGTTCGGCGACCAGCACCGAGGGCGGCAGTTCGCGGTTGTCGCGGATGTTCTGGCCGACATAGCTGATGTAGAGAGTTTCCCGGGCCGACAGCAGGGTTTCGAGGAACAGGTAGCGGTCGTCGAGACGGCGCGAACGGTCGCCGGGGCGGGGATGCTGAGCGATCAGGTCGAAGCCGATGGGCGTGTGGCGGCGCGGGAAAATCACGTCGTTCATGCCGAGCAGGCAGATCACCTTGAACGGCAGGCTGCGCATCGGCGCCATCGCGGAAAAAGTCACGCCGCCGCCGAACATGCCGCTACTGACCGAGGGCTGCTCCAGTTGCCCACTCAGCCAGCTTTTCACCACGGCGCTGCCGACCGGCTGGACGAATTTCGCTTCGGCGCCGAGTTCGCGCAGCAGCGCCAGCTGCGCGCGGATCTGGCGGATCGCGCCCTCGTCCTCGCCGTCTTCGGCGAACAACCGCGCGATCGCATCGTTCAGGCGCTCCGCCCAGCGCGCCAGCGGCTGCTCGCCCTTGAACGCCTGCGCCAGTTCGAACAAGGTTTCGACGAACTCGGCAAAACGTCCGGCGACCTGTGCCTGGCTGCCTTCGATGTCGTCGTAAGGCAGGGTGTCGCCGAACAGCGGCAGGCCATCCTGCGCCGCCACCTGCGGCAGGGCATAGCCGAGCAGCAGGCGCGACAGGCCGTCGCGCCAGGTGTGGCGCGCCGTCGCGGGCAGCCCCAGTTCGGCCTTGTGGGCGGCATCGCGCCCCCAGCGGATGCCGGTTTCGCGCACCCAGCGGTGGATCGCCGGCAAATCGTCTTCTTCCAGCCCGAAGCGGCGCAGCAGCGCCGGTTGTTCGAGCAAGCCCAGCACCCAGTCGGCGTTGAACCGCGAAGCCGGCAAATCGAGCAGCGCGAGAAAGGCCGCCGCCACGCCTTGTTCGCTTGCCGCGCTGCGCCCGGCGATGCCGTAGGGGATGAACGGCGTGCCGTCGCTGGGCGCGAACACCGCGTCGATATACGGCGCGTAGGTTTCGCTGTCGGGACACAACACTGCGATGTCGCTCGGCAACAAGTGCGGATCGGCGGTGAATAATTGCAGCAACTGGTCGTGCAGCACTTCGATTTCGCGCATCGGCCCGTGGCAGCTGTGGATTTGCAGGGAACGGTCGCCGCAGGCGATGGCGCGCGCAACAAAATCCGGCGCCTCGGGATCGGTCAGGGTAAGGATGTCGGACTGCAAGACATGCAGCAGCGTATCGCCGCACTGTTCTTGGTCCTCGGCAAATACGTCTTCCAGTTCGGGAAAAGCGGCGAGTGCGCCGAAAAAATCCCGCCCCTGCTTGCCCAGCGAAGCCAGCAGGGGATTGCCGGTTTCCAGGTAAAGTTCCTCGGCATCGGCTGCCGTTGCGAGCCTGGCCTGCTCTTTGGGATCGCGGATCAGTTCCCAGTATTCGCGGCTGGGGTTGAGGGCGAATACGTGCACTTCGCTGTGTTGCGCCAGTTTGCCGACCAGCTCCATGAACAGCGGCGACAGGCTGGAAATACCGAAGAGGATCACCCGTTGCGGCAAGGCTTCCGGCGCCTCGCCGTCTAGACGCTGAAGCAAGGCTCCCATCAGGCGCGCCCAGTGCGCGCCGCCCTGCTCCTGCGCCAGATCACGCCACAGCGCCGCCTGCCAATCCTCGTCAGCCCCCAAGTCGCACAGCTTGCCGTGCTCCCAGGCTTGAATCCAGTCGGGACGGTAAACCAGGTATTGATCGAAAACCTCGGCGATCCGGCGCGCCAGTTCGTAGCGGCGGTAATCGCCGCCCGCGGCGAGGTAGCCCTGCAAGCGGGGAAAGGCCGCCAGCTTGTCCGGCCGCCCCAGCCAGCCCATGATGCGCCAGAGCAGGATTTCGGGAGAAAACGCGGAACGCCGCGGCAGATCGCCCAGCACTGAGCGCAATAATTGCCAGGCAAACGAGGCCGGCAGCGGAAATTCGATATTGGCGCAGACCGTGAGACGTTGCGCGAGGCGTAATGCCACCCAGCGCTCCATGCCTTGGCTTTGCACCATGACGGTTTCGGGGGTGAACGGCGAGCGCGCTCCCGCTACAGCAGCCGGCGGTGCTACGGAAAGCACCTCGGCCAAAAGTGCCATCAGGGTTTCAAGACGATTGGACTGATAGAGGTGGAGCATGGGCTAAGACATGGCCCAAAAGATCAACTGCGCGGAATAAGGAGGGTGACTTTCACACCGGGATTGAGCGGGCGTTTTACCGATATGTTGTTCCAGCGCTGAATATCGTTGGCCGCCACGCTGTAGCGTTTGGCGATGCTGTTCAGCGTATCGCCGCGGCGTACTGTGTATTGGGTAGTGCGAGCAACGTGTTGTTTGGCAGTTGCTTGCGAAGGTTTGGCAGCCTTTGCCGCAACTTTGGTGTTCCGGGAGGTCTTGCTTGCCGCTGCCAGCTTGCGTGCCGGCGGCTCCTTGCTCAGTACCAGCTTCTGGCCCAAGGTCAGGTGATTGGACTTGAGGTGATTGAGTCCCTTGATCTGCGCAGGGGATACCGCGTACTTCCGGGCGATACTCAACAGCGTGTCGCCCTTCTTCACCGCATGTACCAGCCTCGATGACTGCGGCGCTTCCGGCTCGTCGCGTACCGAGAAATTGGCGGATAGCGCATCGCCTCCGTTGCTGACCGCATTGTGCCCCAGCGGAACCAGCAAGGTTCCGCCAGCCAACTTGCGGTGCCCGGAAATGCCATTGATCTCCTTCAGGCGCGCCACGCTGAGACTGAATTTGTGCGCGACCTTATCCAGCTTCTCGCCCCGTCCGAGGGTGTAAGAACCCCAGGAAACCAGCGGCTTGTCGTAGTTTTCCAGATTGCTGGCGAAGGTATCCGCCTTGTCCACCGGCAACAGCAGGTAGCTGTCGTTTTTGTTGTTGATCACCGGGCGATTGTGGCCTGGATTGAGCGAAACGAATTCGTCGGTAGGAATTTCCGCCAAACGTGCCGCCAGCGCCAGGTCGATATCCTTCCTGGTGGCGACTTTGACGAAGTAAGGCTGGTTGGGAACCGAGGCCAGTTCCAGACCGAAAGCGCCAGGGTTGGCAATGATGTTTTTGACCGCCAGCAACTTGGGCAGGTAATTGCGCGTCTCGGGGGGCATACGCAAGCTCAGGAAATCCGTGGGCAAGCCTTTAGCCTCATTGCGACTGATCGCACGCGCGACATTGCCTTCGCCCCAGTTGTAAGCGGCCAGCGCCAGTTCCCAGCTGCCGAACATATCGTGGAGCTTTTGCAGATAATCCAGCGCCGCGTCGGTTGC
>CALMWM010000149.1 GCA_937873435.1 uncultured Gallionellaceae bacterium | reverse complement strand
GCGGGAAGAACCGCTTTCCTGCCGGCAGTGATCTGGCCACGCGAAAGCCAGTCTGCCGCCGCTGTCTGCCAAAGCTGGGCGAGGCCTTCGTCTGCCCCGCGTGTGGCCAGGTCGGCAAACCCTTCAGCATGTCCCGCTGCCACGACTGTTACTGGCGCACCTCAGCCCGCCGGCGCGCCCTCGATCGAGCCACAACGCTCCCGGGATGGGCGGCCGAAACTCTTCCACGGCTGACCGAGGCGCTGCTCGCCCGTCATCCCCGGCCCCAGCTGATTGCCCTGCGCATCCAACGCTATGCACGCTTCCTCGGCCAGGTGGCCGCCATGTTCCCCGACCCCCAGGCGGTTGACCCCGATGCGTTCCTTGATCAGTTCGGTCCGGATCTGCTGCGTCGGAACCGCTTCGCTGTGGATTTTCTAGCCGCCAACGTGTTCCGGGTAAAAATCGATGCGTGGCAGGTGGCGACCTGCATCGGCCGGCGTCAGCAGGCCCGCATCCTCGCCGACGCTCACGGCGCCTGGTATGCACCCCTGTTGGCGGATTACCAACAACACCTGCTCAGGATCGCCGACCGCTACCATCGGGCCGGGTGGACCGGGGCGCGGGCGCGCTTCGTGCCGCGCACGGTGACAGCATCCCTGCGGGCGGCGAGGCATTTCCTGGAGGCACTTCCGCCAGATTACTCGACCCCACGGCAGATCACGCAGCACGACCTGGACCGGTTCTTTAGCGCGCAGCCCGGACAACGCAACAGTCTATTGGTGTTCATCGGCTGGCTTAATGACTCGCAGATGCTCTTCCGGCGGCTTGTGTACTCGACCAAATTCGCTCTGCTGCAGGAGCCGCTGCCGTTTGAGCAGTACGTGTCACTGCGTGCTCGCCTGCTCGAGGATAGCGAGCGTGACCCGAAACCAGCCCTGCTGGTGCTGCTCTGCCTGACCTATGGTTTGAGTTTGCATCGCGTCGTGCGCCTGCCCTTGCGCTGTCTGCTCCTTCAGGATGAAACCGTCCACGTCAAGCTCGGCAAGATTGCAATCCCGTTGACAAGCGACCTGGCGCCCTTGGCCAGGCGCTACCTCGCAACGCGGCGCACCCTGTCGCCCCTCGACAATGGCAACCCCTACTTGTTTCCCGGGCGCGTAGCCGGTGCGCCTCTTCACCCGGCGACTGCCGGCGAGTACCTGAAGCGCTACGGGGTCAGCAGCGCGAGCCTTGTCGCAACTTTTTGGAGCAATTCCTTTCGGGCAGGCGCCTTGGATAACCCGCAGGTGATGGTTGAGGTGCTTGGGCACCACCCGGCGCGGGCGATCGCTTATTTTCAACTGATGTCAGCGCTACCCATCGGCTGACGGCAACAGCCGTTCGATGAAACGTTGAACGCCAACCACAAGGAGGAGCTCATGTTTGCAGCCCTTGCCGCTGTCGATGTTGATGGTGAAATTGCCCTGGCCTTGAGCAACGGTCCAATCTGTGAATCAATCGGAGTCAATTGCGAATGGGATCTAATCAATGACGTCCGCGAGATTAACTCGCAAACTTTTCATGATAATCTTGAAAAGGAGTTCGCCTACCATTGCGTTTTCCCTCTTCATCTTCTGTATGCCATCGTGCCAGACGAGTCTGTCAAGGATATCGCACTCGACTTCGATTGGCTGCCCACGGAGTGCGTGCGCCGCTCAGACGCTTTGCTGGGTGCTGTCCACTGCTTGAACGACACCGTGTACAGAGAGGGAATTCTTTTGGATTTCAACTATTACGGTATCAGCCTCTGGTTTTACCAGCATTACCATATCAGGCGGATATCAAAACCATGCCAATTTTCGACCCAAGA
>CALMWM010000148.1 GCA_937873435.1 uncultured Gallionellaceae bacterium | reverse complement strand
CGGAGTGAACGCCCGCGTGCTGCCAGTGCCGATGATGAACATCATCAACGGCGGTGCACATGCCGCGCATAGCACGGATATTCAGGAATTCATGGTGATTCCATTCGGCCTGCCGACCTTTCGAGAAGCGTTACGTTGCGGCACAGAGATATTTCATGCGTTGCACAAGATTCTGGATGCCAAGGGGTTGACGACCACTGTGGGCGATGAGGGTGGATTCGCCCCCAGTTTGGCCTCCAATGAAGTCGCATTGCAATTGATTATGGAAGCTATCGAAGCCGCAGGTTATCTGCCGGGGGCGGATGTGGGTATTGGCCTGGACTGCGCCAGTTCGGAGTTTTTCAAGGACGGCAAATACCATTTGACCTCGGAAGGCAAGGTGTTGTCCTCGGCCGAATTGACTGATTACATGGCGGCGTGGGTCGACAAATACCCGATCATCAGTATCGAAGACGGAATGGCCGAGCAGGACTGGGACGGTTGGAAACTGCTGACAGATAAACTTGGCAAGTCGATTCAACTGGTCGGGGATGATGTTTTTGTGACCAATCCCAATATCTTGCGTGAGGGCATCCAGAAGGGCATCGCCAATTCAATTCTAGTCAAAGTCAACCAGATCGGCACCTTGAGCGAAACTTTTGCGGCCGTTGAGATGGCCAAGCGCGCGGCCTATACCACGGTAATCTCCCATCGTTCCGGCGAAACCGAGGATACCACTATCGCCGATATCGCCGTGGCCACCAACGCGATGCAAATCAAGACCGGATCTGCAAGCCGTTCCGAGCGTATTGCCAAGTACAACCAGTTGTTGCGCATCGAAGAAGAGTTGGGGGATGCTGCAAATTATGCGGGGCGGGAGGCTTTTCGCTACCTGAGCTAAGGGGCGTTCCCAAGCAATGCGTTGGCTGACCCTGCTCCTGGTAGCACTTATCCTTGCCCTGCAGTATCCCTTATGGCTAGGCAAGGGTAGCTGGTTGCGAGTGTGGGAGGTCGACCGTGAATTAGTCCAACAGAAAGCGGTGACTTCGAAACTAAAAGCTCGCAATGCATCCATGGATGCTGATGTGCGCGACCTCAAACAAGGTTATGAAGCGATTGAAGAGCGGGCGCGCAGCGAATTGGGAATGGTCAAGCGCGACGAGATTTTTTTTCAAGTTCTGGATGGCAATAGTCAATCTTCCAAGCTCGAAGAGAAAAAAGAAACCAGGTGATTTCAAACCATTGCCAGTGAAAACGGGAGCGATGGCTTTATTTTATCTGGTCAAGATGATAACTTAACAAATTAACCTAAAATTTACGGAGAACATTGTAAATGGCTGTCGAACGTACTCTTTCTATCATTAAACCTGATGCCGTCGCGAAGAACGTGATCGGTAAAATCTATTCCCGTTTCGAATCCAATGGCCTGAAGATTATTGCTTCTCGGATGAAGCATTTGTCGCGTGTCGAGGCCGAAGGTTTCTACGCCGTACACCGCGAGCGTCCTTTCTTCAAGGATCTGGTCGATTTCATGATTTCCGGTCCGGTGATGATCCAGGCACTGGAGGGCTATGGGCGAGGATCGCCGCGGAGTCGGCGAAGTTCGCCTTGCAGCCGACGGTTACGACCGAGAGGCGGCCGCGCATTCGATACAGCCCCCGCCCAGGACCTCGTCCCCGTCGTAAAGAACGAGAGCCTGCCCGGGGGTCACGCTTCGCTGGGGCGTGTCGAAGGCGACCGCGAGACGGTCCCCCGTC
>CALMWM010000147.1 GCA_937873435.1 uncultured Gallionellaceae bacterium | reverse complement strand
CATGCCGAATTCGAGGACGACATGACGTTGTTCGAGTGGATGGAGCGGCGTGGACGCAAGAGCGACGACGACCAGATCATCCGCGCCACGCTGGGCCGCTTGCTGTTCACCGGCGACGACTCGAAGAAATCGGTGCGTGTGCTGTCCGGCGGCGAAAAAGGACGGATGCTCTACGGCAAGCTGCTGCTGGAACGTCCCAACGTGCTGGTGATGGACGAGCCCACCAACCACATGGACATGGAAACCATCGAGGCGCTCAACATGGCGCTGGAGCAATATAAAGGCACGCTGATCTTCGTCAGCCATGACCGCCAGTTCGTCTCCTCGCTCGCCACCCAGATATTGGAGCTGGACGGCAACGGCGGCTACAAGCACCACACCGGCAGTTACGAAGACTACCTGCTCAGCCAGGGAATCGAAACCTAAACGAAGCAGCCCTCAGGTTGCGGAATGCCGCCGGTTCTGGCTATTATCGCGGAGCTCCGTGTACGACACGGCTTCGCGAACACTGTTAAGGATGTGCTATGGATACAAAAGTACCGCGCGCTGAAACACCAAAGTCTACGTCTACCCCCACCGTGCGCAGTCGTACCACGCGCGCGCGCCGCGCCGCAGCCGGGGATGTCGGCCCAGTCGATAGCGCCGAGCATGTCGAAGAATTCGCGGTAGACGAAGCGATCGCCGCGGCACAGGAGGCTCGCCTCAATGCGATGAAGGATGTGCTGTCCGGCGTCAACCCCGACGAGGCGTCCCTGTTGCTGAAAACGCTGCTCAAGCAACAGAAGCCGCTGCTCGAACTGCCGAAAAATCCCGATGAAGAGCTATCCCCGGATTGGCGAGAAGGCGGTTATCCCTACAAGAACCTGATGTCGCGCAGAAATTACGAGCGCGAAAAATACCGTTTGCAGGTGGAACTCCTCAAGTTGCAGGCGTGGGTCAAGGAGACTGGCCAGAAGGTAGTCATCCTGTTCGAGGGCCGCGATGCTGCGGGCAAGGGCGGCACCATCAAACGTTTCATGGAACATCTCAACCCGCGCGGCGCACG
>CALMWM010000146.1 GCA_937873435.1 uncultured Gallionellaceae bacterium | reverse complement strand
GGTTGCTGTGTCTGACGAACTGTGGGAACGTCCGCGCACCGCCCAGGCCGTTTTGGCCCAGCCGATTTTGCGCCAGCAGGTTGCCGCACTCTTGGCTCGAAACGGCGCCAAGCTGGCGATCCATTACGGCGGCGGCGAGGAAGCGCTGCTGCGGGCGGAGGAATTGCGCGCCTGGCTGATCGCACTCGCGGTGAATGACGAGCAAATAGCGCTGGCCGGTGACCTGCCGGGAATCGGCGAACTACAAATTGAATTGACGACAATACGAGGACAGCAATGACGGGTAATGCAAGTTTCGCCAAAACCAAATCGCGATCCACACCGGCAGACAAGACCAAGCCTCAGGCCGGCATGTTCCGGGTGGCGGCTATCCAGATGGCATCCGGCCCCAACGTTCCGGCAAATTTGAGCGAGGCGGAACGCCTCATCGGCATGGCGGCGGCGCAAGGGGTCAAGTTGGTGGTGCTGCCGGAATATTTCGCCATCATGGGCATCAAGGAAACCGACAAGGTGGCGGTGCGCGAGGTGGAAGGCAAGGGGCCGATCCAGAAATTCCTCGGCCAGATGGCGAAAAAACACAAGATATGGTTGATCGGCGGCTCGGTGCCGATGCAGGCCGACGATCCGCACAAAGTACGCAATTCCTGCCTGGTGTACGACGACAAGGGCAAACTGGCGGCGCGCTACGACAAGGTTCACCTGTTCGGCCTGGATCTGGGCAACGAGCGTTATCGCGAGGAAGAAACCATCGAACCGGGCGACCAGGTGGTCGTCGTGGAAACGCCGTTCGGTCGTATCGGCCTGTCGGTGTGTTACGACCTGCGCTTTCCCGAACTCTATCGCGCCATGGGCAACGTCGATCTGATCGTGGTGCCGGCGGCCTTTACCGAAACCACCGGCAAGGCGCACTGGGAAGTTCTGGTGCGTGCGCGCGCCATCGAGAATCAGGCTTACGTGATCGCCTCGGCGCAGGGCGGCTACCATCTGAGCGGTCGCGAAACCCACGGCAACAGCATGATCGTCGATCCCTGGGGCGTCGTTCTCGATCGCTTGCCGCGCGGCTCGGGCGTGGTGATCGCCAGCATCAACCCGGCCTACCAGGCCAGCCTGCGCAAGAGCCTGCCGGCACTGGCGCACCGCACGCTGCATCAATGTTGACTGGTATGGATGCAGGAGTCCGCCATGCGGGCGATTCTTCGCGGGCAAGCCCGCTCCTACCGCATACCCCCCGAATTTGAGGAATTAACATGACCGCAACACAATCGCCCGAACCGGGTACCCTTTTTACCTTGGCCGACGAGACGCTGCTTAAGCCCTATGGCTTGGATGTGTCTTCGTTGCAACAGGTGTTCGGCCAGATGATGACGCATAGGGTGGAGTATGCCGACCTGTATTTCCAGTACACCCGCGCCGAAAGCTGGAGCCTGGAAGAAGGGCAGGTGAAGTCGGGCAGTTTTAATAACGATCAGGGGGTCGGAGTGCGCGCCGTGGTCGGTGAGAAAACCGCCTTTGCCTATTCCGACGACATCAGTATGCCTGCGCTGCTTGGCGCGGCGCAGGCAACCTGGGCGATTGCCGCGCAAGGAGGGGAAATGACGGCGCATGGCGTGAAGAATGCCGCGTTGCGCCAGCTGTATTTGCCGCACGACCCGATTGCCAGCCTCAAGGATACCCAGAAAGTCGTCCTGCTGGAAAAGCTCGAAAAATATGCGCGCAGCCTCGATCCGCGCATCACCCAGGTGACCGCCTCGCTCGCCGGCGAATACGAAGTGGTGCTGATCGCTCGTAGCGACGGCTTGCTGGCAGCTGATGTGCGCCCGCTGGTGCGGGTTTCGCTGAGCGTGATCGCCGAGGAAGACGGTCGGCGCGAGCAGGGCAGCGCGGGCGGCGGCGGACGTTTCGATTACGCCTATTTCAACGACGAAGTCTTGCACGACTACGCACAGAAGGCGGTACACCAGGCGATCATCAACCTCAATGCCCGCCCCGCTCCGGCCGGTACCATGACCGTGGTGTTGGGCGCCGGCTGGCCGGGCATCCTGCTGCACGAGGCGATTGGCCACGGGCTGGAGGGCGATTTCAACCGCAAGGGCAGTTCCGCCTTCAGCGGACGCATCGGCGAGCGCGTTGCGGCGGCGGGGGTAACGGTGGTGGACGACGGCACCATCGCGCGGCGGCGCGGTTCGCTGAATGTCGACGACGAAGGCAACCCGACCCAATGCACGGTGCTGATCGAGGACGGCATCCTGCGCGGTTATCTGCAGGACACACTGAACGCCCGCTTGATGGGCATGGCACCGACCGGCAATGCGCGGCGCGAATCCTACGCGCACATCCCGATTCCGCGCATGACCAATACCTACATGCTCAACGGCGACAAGGACCCGCAGGAAATCATCGCCTCGGTACAGCACGGCCTGTACGCGGCGAATTTCGGCGGCGGCCAGGTCGACATCACCAGCGGCAAGTTCGTGTTCTCGGCGGCGGAAGCCTACATGATCGAGAACGGCAAGATCAGCTATCCGGTCAAGGGCGCCACCCTGATCGGCAACGGGCCGGACGTGCTGACCCGGGTTTCGATGATCGGCAACGACATGATGCTCGATCCCGGCGTCGGCACCTGCGGCAAGGAAGGCCAAAGCGTGCCGGTGGGCGTCGGACAGCCGACCTTGCGCGTGGATGGACTGACCGTGGGAGGTACCGCGTGAGCCTTTTCCCGAAAACGCTGCGTAGTCTCGTAGCACTGTGTCTGCTGGCACTATCGCATGTGGCAATTGCCGCTGCACTGACGCCGGGAATGCCGTATTATTTCGAGAGTTTCGATCCCATCCAGCGCCCTTGGGAACCGGGAGAGGGGTTGAACATAGAAGAGGTGTTCAAGAATTACCAGTTTTACGAGATCGTGCCGGATAGCGACGGCAAGGAAATCACCGTCCACCATTACATTCAGAGCCGTAAAGCTGGTAGCGAGCAGTACCGGGTAATGCCGGATCGATCATTGCAGAAAAAATGAATGGCTAGTCATTGCATTGTCACAAAAATGTTTTAAAGTTAAGAACATTGGGATATTCTTAGTCTAGAATCAAAAAACCTTAATTCAGGAGGAAAGAAATCATGGCCGAAACCACCAGCAAGACGACTACCAAGAAACCCGCAGTCAAAGCTGCTCCCGCTAAACCAGCTGTAAAAGCTCCCGCTCCGGCTTCAAAAGCACCCGAGAAGAAAGCGGCTGTTGCCAAGAAACCGGCTGCCGAGAAAAAGCCGGCAGCGAGCAAGAAAGCGAGCGTCACAGCCGAGCAGCATTACCGCATGGTTGCCGAAGCGGCTTATTACCGCGCCGAGCGCAACAGTTTCATGAGCGATCCGGTACGCGACTGGATCGATGCGGAGCTGGAAATTTCCGCCATGCTGGGCAGCAAGAAGAAGTAGTCGATTTTACCGGGCGAGCAACCGTCTGGTTGCAGCCAGGATTTCCTCTGACGAATAATGCTGGGCATCCACATGGATTGCCCGGCATTTTTCGTTTTCGGTCAACGGCTCGTCATACGCCAGTTGCCGCTGCAGTACCGCAACGCTGGCTTCCGATGCGTCCCGCCCGGTTTTTTCCCGCTGCGAGATGCGTTGTTGCAGGATTTCCGGCGGCGCTAGCAGATCGAGGATGGCAAAGCCTATCTCCAGGTTTTTTGCCAGTTGGCTGAAAATTTCCCGTTGAGAATGTTCAAGGAATGCCGCATCGACGATCACCGGGTAGCCGGCGCCAACGATGTTTTGGGTCAGTTCCGCCAGTTTCCGGTAAGTCAGTTGGTGCGCTTCCGCCGTATACAGGCCACCATCAACGGCGGAACCGCTGCGTGCCGTCGGCGCCAAACCGAACAAGCGTTTGCGCTCGACGTCGGAGCGTACCCTGATCGCGCCTAGCGTCTCGGCAAGCGCGCCTGCCAGCGTGGTTTTGCCGGAACCGGAGAGTCCGTGGGTGATCAGGATGAATGGGGGATGCGGGCGAATGAATGTTTCGGCCAGCGCGAGATATTCGCGGCATTGGGCGAGTGTCGTTCCTGTCAGGATGTTTTGGGAACAGCTTAGACTGGCCACCTTGGCGCGCACCAGCGCGCGATATACCAGGTAATAGCGCAGCACCGTCAGCCCCGCATAATCGCCGCTGTGTTCCAGATAAGCATTGAGCAGGCGCCAGGCAAATTCCGGTTGGCCTCGGTCATGCAAGTCCATCGCCAGGAAGGCGATTTCGCTGATTACGTCGATCCAGCGCAGATTTTCGTTGAATTCGATGCAGTCGAACGGCGCCACTTCACCCTCGAACAGCGCCAGATTGGCCAGATGCAGGTCGCCGTGGCATTCGCGGATGAAGCCCTGTTGCCGGCGTTGCGCAAAGGTGGCCTCCAGTCGCTGGAATTCGCTTTCGCTCCAGGATTGCAGTCGTTCCAGATGAGCCAGATCGGCAGCTTGATCCAGATGCGGGCGGATTTGCGCGAAATTCTGTAGCGCCGGTTGGTGGATCGCCTCCAGCGTTCCAAAAGGGCTACCCGGTGCGGCGACCGCCGTGGTTCGGTGAAAGTCGGCGATCTTGAGAGCAATCGCGTCGATCTGGGCAGGTTCCAGCGTGCCGTGCGCCAGCATCACATCGAATTGTGCGGAGGCCGGGAAGCGGCGCATTTTCACCGCGACCTCGATGGCTTTCCCACTGCCGTCCAATAACGGGAAAGCAGTGCTGCCGTTGATCGGGACGACATCGAGATAAAGTTGCGGCGCCAGACGGCGGTTGAGGCGCAATTCCTCGTGGCAATAGAAGCGGCGTTTTTCCAGGGTGCTGAAATCGAGAAAGCCGAAATTTACCGCTTTCTTGATCTTGTAAGCGAATTTTCCGGTGAGCAACACCCAGGAGATATGTGTTTCGTGGAGTTCCACGGGCTGCGGCAAGATGGCGCGTAAAGCACCGACCATACGGGCTTGGTCCGGCATTTCAAGTTCCGTGGTTGTATTCAAGGCAGCGTCTCCCATGGAATTTTAATGATCAGCTACGGCTACCTTGCTTCAATTCGTGCCGATCCAGTTCGCTTGCCGTGTCTCGTAAAGCCGGAACGCCCTGCGCAGGGTTCCCAGCAACGCCGCATCTACCCAAGGTTTTTCCAGAAATTTGTAAATCCCGCCTCGATTCGCCACATCGGTTAACGCGGGGAGATCGCCGTCGTCGGAAAGAATGATGCGTATCGTATCGGGATAGGTTTCACTCACCCTGGCGAAAAATTCCGCGCCGGTTATTTGTGGCATGTGCTGGTCGGAGATCACTACCGCTATCTCGTGTATGGCCAGCAAGTTCATACCCTCTTCGGCGCTAGTGGCGGTATGGATACGGTAACCCTCGCGCCGCAACAGATGTGTTAATGCCGCCAGGATGGCTGGTTCGTCGTCCACCAGCAGTAGGGTGTGTTCCGGCAGTTCCGCAGCAGTTGGGAATGCCAGGATGCGTCTTTCCAGCAGCAATTTTTCGAACACGGCTGCGGGCAGCGGTTTGCTGAAATAATAGCCTTGCATCTCGTCGCATCCGTGCGTGCGCAGGAAATTCAGCTGTTCTTCGGTTTCCACGCCCTCGGCGATCACCGATAACCCCAAACCGTGTGCCAGCGCGATGACTGTTACGGCAATGGCGGCGCTGTCCGGGTCGTGTACGATGTCGCGCACGAAGGACTGGTCGATTTTCAGGCGGTCGAGAGCGAAATGCTTGAGGTAGCTTAAGCTTGAATAGCCAGTGCCGAAATCGTCAATGGACAGCGTGACGGCCAAGCTTTTCAGCCCTTCGGTTATTGCGATGAAGGCTTCGGCGTCGCCCATCGCCGCGCTTTCTGTCAGTTCCAGTTCCAGATAACCGGGGTCGAGCCCGGTTTCGTGCAGTACTTGCCGGGTCAAAGCTACCATGTCCTGGGTCTCGAACTGCCGCATCGACAGATTCACCGCTACCGCCACGGCGGGCAGTCCCGCCGCCTGCCATGCCTGGTTCTGAGCGCAGGCGGTGCGCAGCACCCATGTCCCGATGGGTACGATCAAGCCGGTTTCCTCGGCGAGAGGGATGAACTCCGCCGGGGAAACCAGCCCGCGTGTGGGATGTTGCCAGCGTATCAGCGCCTCCATGCCGATGATCTTGCCGCTACGCAAACTCATTTGCGGCTGGTAGTAGAGCAGTAATTCGTCGCGTTCGATGGCACGACGCAGATCGTTTTCCAGGTTGAGCCGCTCCAGTGAGTGGGCGTTCATCTCCGCAGCGTAGAAACTGAAGCCGTTACCACCCGCAGCTTTGCTGCGATACATCGCCGCGCCGGCGTTTTTCAACAGGGTTTCGCCGTCCTCGCCGTCTCTGGGGAACATGGCGATGCCAATGCTGGCCGACAGGAACAATTCCCGTTCATGGACTTGGAACGGTTGTGCCAGTGCCGTCAGAATATGCCGGGCGAGAGAAACCGCTTCTCCTGCTTCCCCCCCTTCCGCCAACAGGACGAATTCGTCCCCGCCCGTATGCGCGAGAGTATCGACTGCATCGCCCATGGTGCCAAGCCAGCCGGATACTTCCCGCAATAGCTTGTCGCCTGCGCCATGTCCCAGACTGTCGTTGATTTCCTTGAAACGGTCGAGGTTGAATACCAGTACCGCCAAGTCCTTT
>CALMWM010000145.1 GCA_937873435.1 uncultured Gallionellaceae bacterium | reverse complement strand
CAGGGAGACCAACTTGCCCTGGGATTCCGCCGAGTGGCGGGTGATGATGTTGATTATCCCGGTGAAGGAATTGGCGCCGTAGCTGGCGGAATTGGAGCCGCGTATCACCTCGATGCGCTCGATGTCGTCCAGCGCCACCGGGATGTCGCTCCAGATTACCCCGCCGTACAGCGGCGAATACACCGAACGTCCGTCCACCAGCACCTGCATCCGGTGCGACATGGTTTCCGACATCAAGCCGTGATAGCTCACGATGCTGTCGGTGGAGTAAAAACGGGCGGCATGATAGGCGACATACATCCCCGGCACCAGCCGGAACACCTCGGACAAATCCCAGGCACCGGAATCCTTGATCATTTGCCGGTCGATCACGGTGACCGCTGCCGGCGCTTCGCTAACCGGCTGGGCGAGGCGGGATGCGGTAAGCACTACCGGTACTTCGCCCAGGTAAGCCTCTTCGGATACCACGCCGCCTTGTACGCCCTGCACCGTGCAGGCATACAGCAGAAGTGCGCCTCCTGCCTTGCGATAGCTTGTTTTTGGGCGTGCATGGGCGAGCTGTTGGTGCATTCTTGTTCTCCACTGAGTCAGGCGTAAAAACCACAGCGGAATATAGGTCAAGTTTGCTTAAGCGGCAATCAGGGGTTTGCGCAATTTTGCCTGCTTCGGCGCACAAATTTTGACCTTGTCCGGCAGGGCATGATACTTTTGCAGCATGACAACTTGTAGCCATTCCGATTCGCCGTCGCCCCCTTCCGAGGGCATCGGCATTCCCCGTACCGGCCAGTTCGATGCGCCGGCCTTCGAATTGGCGGTCGCCGATCTGCTGCGCGCCTGCGGAATCTCGCCCGACAGCACCCATACCGGCAAGACCGCCGCACGGGTGCGTGCCCTGTGGGAAAACCGCCTGCTCGGCGGCTACAACATCGACCCGGCGGAAGCGCTCGGCGAAGGGTTCGCCGACCCGCGCAGCGACATGGTGGTGATCCGCGGCATCGCGGTGCACGGCGTGTGTCCCCACCATCTCGTGCCGTTCCGCGGCATCGCCCACGTCGCCTATATCCCCGGCGGACGCTTGCACGGCTTCGGGCGCATCGCCAGGCTGGTGGATAGCATCGGCCACCGTTTCACCTACCAGGAATGGATGACCCGCGATGTCGCCGATGCACTGGTGACTTACGGCCACGCCCAAGGCGCCGCCTGCGTCATCGAGGCCGAACAGCTGTGCCTGCTCCTCGGCGAGGATAGGCGCGGCGACGAACGGGTTTACACACAGGCCTTTTCCGGCTGTTTCCAGAACAATGACCAGTTGCGTAGCGAGTTTCTGCGCGCCATCCATGGCCGGATGCCGTAAACCCTACACAACCAGCCGCCCCACCAGTTCGGACATGTTCGAGTAAGTGATGAATGCCTCGTGCGTCGCGCGCGTGATGGCGACGTAGGTCAGGCGCACATCGTCTTCTATATCCTCAGCCTTCTTTAGCTCGCCCAATCCGCCTATGGCTACGCAGGGGAACTCCAATCCTTTGGCGTTGTGCATGGACAGGAATCGCACCGCGTCACGTTCTGTCTGCACGCGGTTGTTATGCTCCTTGGCTACGTCCACAGGCACGCCGTGTTTCGCCAATATCTTCTCGAATCGCTCCCCGATGAAATGGCGGGGATACAGCACCGCCATCTGTCCCCACTGGTAACCGGCGGCCTTGCGTCCGAACAGCCATTCCGCAATCGCATGGGCTTCGCCGTCATGGCTCACGCACTGGCGCACCACCGGTTCCACCCCCTCGCGCCCGCCGTCTTCCGGCATCAGGATCGCACTTTCGTCTCCGGCGCATACGCCCGGTGCGCCAATCACATCGGCGGCGAACTTGCGCGCGAAGCGCAATATCTGCGCGGTGTTGCGGTAATTCACCTTGAGCACCGTGGTGCGTCCGGCGGCCTCGATGCCGAGCTGCTTCCACACCGGGCGTTTGCGCCCTTTGTAAATCGCCTGCGCATCGTCGTAAACGATCATTAGCGCCTTCGTGTCCGGGTTCACCATCTTCGCCGCCAGCGCCAGCCATTGCGGCTCGAAATCGTGCGCCTCGTCGATCAGCACCGCGTCGTACTGCCCGCTCGGAATCAATCCCCGCTCGGCGGCATCGAGCACGGCTTGCACGCTTGCGGCGAGCCGCTCCGAATAGTCGGGAATATCCTTCTCGCTTGGATGCGGAATATCGTAAGTGCGCAGCATTTTCCAGCACCAGGAATGGAAGGTCGAGGTGACCACCTTGTCCTCCACCCCTTTGTCCTGCATCGCGTTCTCCAGCCGACCCGAGATGCCGTTCGAGTAACTCAACAGCAGCACCGGGCGGCTCGCCGCGCGCGCGATCTGCTCGGCGCGGAACGCCAGAATTAGCGTCTTGCCGGAGCCAGCCACGCCGCGCACGATGCGGTGTCCCTCGCCCATGCTGCGCGCCAGCAACTCCTGCTGCATATCCATCACGGCCAACATGCGGTCATCGGCGGGCGAGGACTTCGCAGGCACATCGTCAAACGGCAGAGCAAACTGGGTGACACGAATCTCCGGGAACAGTAGCGCACGCACCCGGTCGATCTGCGGCAGCGACAATGCCGGCCCAATGCGCGGCGACACCATGCGCCAGACTCGCTCGCGAAAGGCTTCAGCATCGACCTTCTCAGCCATCTCGTCGCGGAAAATGCAGCGCTCTGGCGGAAACACCTCATGCAAATCGGTTTGCTCGAACTGCTTGCGCGTGATATTGCTGAAAGCCACGCCATGCCCGAAGGGAAATACCGGCTTGCCCTTGAAGCTTCCGCCCTCGTTGACCAGCAGCGGGTCGCGCTTTAACGTATCCACCACGTGGTACATGTAGTTGCGCACCTGCTCGAAAGGGTTTTCGGTGTGCACATTGCCCCGGACAGTTATCAGTTCGACCTGTTTGCTGTTTGCCTCGGCTATCGTCTCCAGCCGACAGTCCTTCACCTCCAGCACCACGATGCCCTGCCGCGGATGCAAGGTCACAAAATCGGGATGCCTGCCGAAAGGCCCGACCGGGATGTTGTGCCACACCCAGGCGTTATCTTCGAGGCAATCCTTCAGCCGTTCGGCTAGGCGCAGTTCGCCGCGCGCATCGAAGCGGGCGGCGCCGAGGGTGGGGATAAGGGTGGCCATGGTAGGTATCGAAGGTTGGTTATTTCGTTGCAAGCTATTGCGTTGAGGATTCCAATGAATTCGCCAACGCCTGCCAGCCGATAACGCGACATCCGTCGCGTTCATACTGCCCATCGCCGCCATAAACAATAGCCGGCGGCAATGCCGCGTCGCCGAACAATGCTGACAACTTGCGCAGCGCTGCCGTCCAGTCGCTGCTGAAAGTTGCGCCGGATTTTATTTCCACCGGCATGAACCGGTTGCCCTGCGGGATCAACAGATCAACCTCATGTCCTGCGCCGTCGCGCCAGAAATACAGTTCGGCAACTTGCCCGGCATTG
>CALMWM010000144.1 GCA_937873435.1 uncultured Gallionellaceae bacterium | reverse complement strand
AAGGACAGCCTGTCGCTGCTGCATGTGTTGCTCGAACTGCAAAAACGCGCCCCGATCAAGTTCGAACTGGCGGCCTGCACCGTCGATCCGCAATCGCCGGATTTCGACCCCTCGCCGTTGAAGGGCTACATGGCGGAACTGGGGGTGCGCTACTTCTACGAAAGCCAGCCGATAGTCGAACAGGCGGAAACCTCGATGCAGGGCGATTCCTTCTGCGCCTTCTGCTCCCGGCTGCGGCGCGGCATCCTGTATCGTGCCGCGCGGGAAAACGGCTACAACGTGCTGGCGCTGGCCCAGCACCTCGATGATGTCGCCGAAACTTTCCTGATGTCGGCCTTTTTCGGCGGCAAGCTGCGCACCATGAAAGCCCACTACCTCAACGACCACGGCGACATCCGGGTGATCCGCCCCTTCGTCTACGTGCGCGAACGCCAGACGCTTGCCTTCGCGCAGTCCGCCGGGCTGCCGGTGATCATGGAGAATTGCCCGGCGTGCTTCGGGATGCCGACCGAACGGATGCACATGAAGACGGTATTGGCGGGGCTGGAAAAGGACAATCCCAAGGTCTTCCCGAGCTTGCAGACCGCGTTGAAGCCGTTGCTGGGCGAACCGCCAGAACAATAAATCTGCGCGATGTAGGAGCGACCTCCCGGTCGCGAACCTTTGAATTCGCGACCGGGAGGTCGCTCCTACGCACCGTGTGGCAGCTACGCCGGATGTAATAGCCGCGCTTTCCGGTGTCTTTCGCTACGCCACAAATACAACCCCGTCGCCACCCCCACCGCGCTCAGCGCCATCACGTAATGCGCCGGGGCCATCGGGTCGAGCGGCAGCAGCAGGCTGACTACTATCGGCGTCATACCGCCGAAGATCGCGTAGGCCATGTTGTAGGAGAACGATAGCCCGGAGAAGCGCACCGCCGACGGGAACGCGTGAACCATCACGAACGGCACCGTGCCGATCACACCCACGCTGAAACCGGCCAGCGCATACAGCCCGTTGATCCGGGTCGGATCGATTTTCACCCCGCTATAAAACAGCCAGGAAGTTGCCGCCAGCACTGCGCAGCCGAACACCAGGGTTTTCCCGGCGCCGAAGCGGTCGACGATGGCGCCCGCCAGCACGCAGCCGAAGGAGAGGCACAGCGTCGCCAGTACATTGGCCTGCAAGGCGGTAGCGGCGGGGATGGCGTAGAGCTTCTGCACCAGCGTCGGCGTCATCAGGATCATCACCACGATGGCGGCGGATAGCAGCCAGGTCAGGATCATTGACAGCACCACCGCGCCGCGATGCTCGCGCAGCACGGTTTTTAGCGGCTGTTCCTCGGCCAGCGCCTGATTGGCCTGCATTTCCTTGAACACCGGGGTTTCGTGCAGCCACTGGCGCAGCCATACCGAGACCAGGCCGAAAATTCCGCCGACGATGAACGGAATCCGCCAGCCGTAAGCCAGCAGTTCTTGCGGCGAAAACTGCGTATTCATCGCAGTGGCGACCAGCGAACCGAGCAGGATGCCACCGGTCAGACCGGCAGTCAGCGTGCCGCAGGCAAAGCCGATATGCCGCGACGGCACATGTTCGGCGACGAAAACCCAAGCCCCCGGCACCTCGCCGCCGATGGCTGCACCCTGCACGATGCGCAAGCCCAACAACAGCAAGGGCGCCCCTATCCCCAGGGTCTGGTAGGTCGGCAGCAAACCGATGGACAAGGTCGGCACCGTCATCAGGAAAATGCTCAGCGTGAACATCTTCTTGCGCCCCAGCAGATCGCCGAAATGCGCCATCACGATGCCGCCTAGCGGACGCGCCATGTAGCCGGCGGCGAAAATCCCGAAGGTCTGCACCTGGCGTAGCCAGTCCGGCATATCGGGGGGGAAGAACAACTGCCCGATGATCACCGTGAAAAAGATGAAAATCACGAAGTCGTAGAATTCCAGCGCCCCGCCCAGCGCCGCGAGAGCGAGGGTGCGGTAGTCGCGGCGGTTGAGCGGACGAGAGGCGGTTAACAGGTCGGTCATGAGTCGAGTTTGAAGTAATTGTAAAACCGGCAAGCCAGCACTATGCCCGGATCAGGGTAATCGCACTATATACTCGTTACAGAGGACTCCCTTCTCCCGTAGGCGGGAGAAGGGCCGGGGATGAGGGACTTTGCCATCCAAGAAACGTGATTCAGATGCAAATGCCCTCACCCCAACCCCTCTCACGCCTGCGGGAGAGGGGCTATTTGGTCTCCATAGCTCATAGTGCGCTTGCCTTGATGCGCGGATGAAGTTTTTTAACTTTTGGAAATTATAAGGTAAAATTCCCGCCAGACGGGCCGATAGCTCAGCTGGGAGAGCGCCGCGTTCGCAATGCGGAGGTCGTGAGTTCGATCCTCATTCGGTCCACCAGAACACCAAGGCCAGATTTTTCTGGCCTTTTTTACGTCCCCATTGTCCCAGCACGATTTACTTCTGCATATGAAAATCATCTTTGTCCGGCACGGTGAATCGGAAGCCAATGTTGCCGGGATTATCAACGACGACCCAACGCGGCAGGTGGCTCTGACGGAAACTGGGCGTAACCAGGCATCCGCAACCGCCGAGCAGCTACGAAATATGCCGTTTGTCTGCGCCTATGCCTCCGAGTTGCTGCGTGCTCGCCAAACCGCAGAAATCCTGCTTCGTTTTCATGCTTGTCCGTTGTACGTCGATTCCCGGCTAAACGAGCGGAATACCGGGATGGACGGCTTGCCGGTGGAACAATTCAACGGCTTGGTGCGTCCTGACCCAGTCAGAATCCGCCCGCCGGATGGTGAATCATTTCTGGAACAGATGGAACGCCTGAGAGCTTTCCTCGTCGAGGTTGCCGCTACCCAACCGGAGGGGCCGGTGCTGGCCGTATCCCATGAGAATCCGATCCTGGCGGCCTTGGCCTTGTCCGGCAAGCCGCTGGAGGAAGCCGCGCGCGGCAATATCAGCAACTGCGGATGGCAGGAAATAGACTGGCCGTCGGATGATCGCCGCTGAATCCGCCAGATTACGATTGGGAAAACCCGCTGCGGGAATGGCCGAATCGTTCCAGCGAGGGTTGGGGCAATCGTATGCCGAAATGTCGTCGGCCAGGCAATTGCATCAATCAGGTATCATTCTTCTTATGCCACTCGACTTTCGCGAACTCGTGGGTTTTATCGCAGCCTTGCTGACTACAGTTGCTTTTGTTCCCCAAGCGCTCAAGTCCTGGCGCACCCGCGATCTATCCGGCGTCTCCCTGACGATGTACAGCCTTTTCACTGTGGGGGTGGCGTTGTGGCTAGCCTACGGTGTCATGATCGACAGTTGGCCGATCATTATCGCCAACGCCATTACGCTCCTGCTGGCAGGCGTCGTGCTGGCACTTAAGGTAAAACATAAATGACCTCCCGGCTACGGATTGAAACGCAGAGAGTGAAGCTCAGCACCCCACAAGATCCAGATTCTCCTTGTATCGGCTATTGTTCCACCAGTTTGGGTGACGTGGTCTGCAAGGGCTGCGGACGCACTGCCGAGGAAGTCGATCAGTGGCTTCTGCTCGATGAAGAACAAAAGCTGGAAATATGGGGTCGGGTCAACGGCATGGATACTATTCGGAACAGGCGCGTATAGCTCGATAGTGGTTTGAGGGAAAACTGTTCATATATCCGGTTGATACATCCAATGCCTTATTCACGGTGCTTCCAACCGAGTGACTGTAAACGTGAATTTCCCGGCGAGCAAGGGTGAGATGCTGCTTCCTGGCAGTGCCGCCCTTACAACGCCTGGCGAC
>CALMWM010000143.1 GCA_937873435.1 uncultured Gallionellaceae bacterium | reverse complement strand
GCCCCGCTGGCGCTGTGTTTGCAGCCGCAAAAATACACGGTCTCGGATTTTTCCGCCTTGTATTCAACCGGGGCAAATTCGCTGCCCTGATGCTTGCCGTCGCAGAACGGCTGGCTGGCGCTTTTGCCGCAGGAGCACCACCAGTAACTCTTGCCGGCTTCGACTTCCACGGCACAGGGGGATTTTTGGGCGATCACGGGTTGCTTGTCCGACATGTTGAATCTCCTTGAAACGGTGATGAAAAAAACGGCGTTTAGGACTTGTACGCTTCGACTGCGATGGTCAGCGTCACGTCGTCGCCGACATAAGGCGCGTGCTTGCCGGCGTTGAATTCGGAACGCTTGATCTGGGCGGTGGCGTTGGCGCCGCAGGCGTCCTTCTTGAGCATCGGGTGGGGCATACAGAAGAACGAGGTCAGGGTCAGGGTGACCGGCCTGGTGATGCCCTTGATGGTCAGGTTGCCTTCCACCTCGCTGGGCTTGTCGCCGTCGAACTTGATGCCGGTCGATTTGAAGGTGGCGGTGGGGTATTTTTCGGTATCGAGCAACTCCTCGCCCTGGATGTGGCTGTTGAACAGCGTGGAGCCGGTATCGACCGATTTCATGTCGATCACGACATCGACCGAGCCGGTCTTGGCGGCACGGTCGAGGGTGATCTTGCCGCTGGTCTTGTCGAAACGGCTGACCTGGATGGAGTAGCCGAGATGGCTGTACGAGAAGCTCGGGAAGGTATGGTTGCCGTCGATGGTGTAGGTTTCCGGGGCGGCGAAAGTCGGTGCGGCAGCCGCGGCAAATGCGGCGGCAACGGTCAGGGCGGCGAGTTTGTTCATGTTGTTTCTCCTTGCAAATTGACGGGATAAAACCTATTTTTTGGCCGGGACGGCCCCTGCTACCACGTGGAAGGCGATCTGCACTTCGTTGGCCACCGTGCCGACATCCGCCCACGGGCCTTCGCCGATGGCGTAGTCGAGGCGTTTGAGGGTGAAGCTGCCGTCGAACACCGCGACGGTGCCTTGCTGTTTGATCGTGAAGGGGGCGCTCACTGCCCGGGTTTTTCCCTTGAGGGTGAGCTGGCCGGCGACTTCAAAGCGATTGCCGCCCAGCGGCTTGACGCTGCTGGAGACGAATTTGGCGCTGGGGAAACGCTTGACATCGAACCACTGCTTGCCTGCCACCTCGTCGTTACCTTCCTTGCTGCCGGTGTCGATGCTGGCCAGGTCGATTTCCAGTTGCGCCGAGGCAGCGGCGGGTTTGGCCGGGTCGAAGGCAATGGCGGCGGAGAACTTGCCGAACTTGCCGTCGGACGGCACACCCATCTGTGTGTAGCCGAAACTCAGCGTGCTTTTGTCCGCTTGCACCTGGCTGAATTCGACTGCATCGGCGCGGAAAGCCAGGGTGGCCAGCGCCAGCAGCAAGTATTTGTTCATGGCTGGATTTCCTTGCCGAAGGGCGACATGCGGTACAGCGTGTCATCGCGGTCGATGAAATGGTGCTTGAGGGCGGCGGCCACATGCAGGCCGACCAGCGCCAGCAGCCCGGCATTCAAGGCTTCGTGAATTTCCTTGAAAATGTCTGCCAGCCCGGCGTTCTTGGCGACCAGGTCGGGCAATTGCAGCAGCCCCAGGTAGACCACCGGAAACCCCTTGGCCGAGCTCATCAGCCAGCCGGATAGCGGGATCGCCAGCAACACCAGATAAAGCAGGTGGTGCAGGCCGTGAGCGGCGCGGCGCTGCCAGGGCGAAATGCTGCCCGCCATCGGCGGTGGCCTGTGCATCGCACGCCAAGCCAGGCGCGCCACGGTTAGCAGGAGGATCGTCACGCCCAGCCACTTGTGGTAGCTGAGCAACTTCAGCTTGAGCGGCGAAAGCGCCAGCTCGTGGGCGTAGAGCCCGAGCGGAAAAGCGCCGAGGATCAATAGCGCCGCCAGCCAGTGCAGGGCGATGGCGGTAGCGGTGTAGCGGTTGGCTGCGGGCATGGCGTTCACTCCAGGGTATCGTGGGCGGCGCCGAAGGCGGCACGCAAATGTTGCAGGCCGGCGGTCAGGGCGGCCAGTTCATCCGGCGGCAAGGCGGCGAAAGCGCGTTCCATATGGCTCAGGTGCGCCGGGAAGATGCTGGCGAACAGCGTCTCGCCCTCGGGGGTCAGTTGGACGATCTGGCTGCGCTTGTCGCTGGTCGAGGCGCTGCGCCGCACCAGCCCCTTGTCGCTCAAGCGGTCGACTACCCCGGTCAGGGTTCCCTTGGTGATCAGGGTTTTCTCGCCCAGTTCCTTGGGCGACATGCCGGCGGTGTTGCCGAGCGTGGCAACGATGTCGAATTGGGCCGGCGTCAGGTCGAGGGTGCGGATATGCGCCGAGGAATAGATCTCGAATGCCTGGTAAGTGCTGGTCAGTTCGCGCAGCAGCGGCAGAAAGAGGGAAGGCTCCATGTTTCGATCAGTTGGTTCTAGTTAGAACTATATTAGTTCTGGTTAGAACCAAAGTCAAATGCGTGTTTTTACAGCGTCGAAAACAGGCTGCTTGCCATGAACCCGGCAAGGATAGGCAGGCGCGTGCGGTGGCTGTGGCGGCGGTTCTCGATCCAGCGGTAAAACACTGCGCCGCCCCAGATGCTTAGGCCCAGGGTGAGGATCAGCCCCGCCAGGTTGACGAGGGGCTGGTGCGGCAGGAAATGGAAGAAGACCGCATTGAGCAGCATGATCAGGGGGAAGTGGATCAGGAATACCGAATAGGAAATCCGCCCGAGATAGGTCAGGTAGCCCAGTCCGGGCCGGCTTTCGCGTACCGCGTAGCGCCTGGCGAAACCCAGCAGCAGCATCACCGTGCCGGCAATCGCAATCCGCGCCCGGAATTCCACCAGCAGGGCCGCCACCACCACCAGGCCCAGCAACAGCAGCAGCAGCGCGCCGCGCTGCCGGGTCGCTGCCCAATAGCTCAGCGAGCCGAGGCCGTAGGAACCGAAAAAGTAGAGGGCGGTTTTATCCCAGTAATCGTTGCGGTTGAAAAAGAACAGCGAGGCGACGGTCAGCAGCGCGATCACCAGCGGGGCCGCTGCGGCCAGCAGTGCGGCGTTGCGGTTTGCCGTGCGCCGTGACAGCCAGAGCAACAGTGCGGTGAGGGCGAACAACTGGAAGTCGATGGCGATATACCAGACCCCGGCTGAAAGCGCATCCTGATCCAGCAGATCGTGGAGCAGCAGCGCGTGCGCCAGCAACTGCGTGAGATCCGGCATGGCGGGAATGTAGTCTTTATCCAGCCAGACTCGGGCCAGCGCCGCGCAGGCTATCGCCAGGGTCAGCGCGGCCAGGTAGGGGATGATCAGGCGGTCGTAGCGACGCTTGATGGCGTGGAGCGGGTCGGCGCCGTGCGGCACGCCGAACGGCGCCAAGTGCTTCGCCGAAAGGAAGCCGGCGATAACCAGGAAGGCCTGCACCGCCATCCTGCCGTACTGGTAAAGCCCGTCGAGCAGGGTGGAAATCAGCGGATAGGCGATATCCGACATCGGGCCGTAAACCGCCAGGTGGTGCAGGACGATCAGCAGGCAGGCGATGGCCTTGAACGCATCCAGACAGGGCATTTTCGTGGTATCGGTATTCATGTTTCGGAAAATTCCACTACGCCGTGAACGAATCCGGCGTTGCCTTCATAGGTATAAAATTGGTTGGTCGTGCGGAACGCAGCAGATGCAGCAAAGGGCGGCATTCTAATATAGAAACGCCGTGCCGCGCTATTTCCCTTCAATCAGGGTGGATATAGCGGCAATGGGTTTCGCGGATGAACAGCGCGGCGATCAGCCCCATCAGCGAAAAGCCGAACATGATCCCCAGTCCCGCCTGGTAGTCGGCCAGGGTGCGCGCCGCACCGTCGTGGCGCGCGAAATCAATGGCCCAGCCGGCGAGCGGCTGCATGATCCCGGTGCCGAGGAAGCCCCCAATGTTCACCACGCTGGTGGCCATGCCGGACAGCGCGTGCGGGTTGACTTCCTTGGCGCAGGCCCAAGTCAGGGTAAAGCCCGATGCGCCCAGTCCCATCAGGAAAAACAGGGCGTAGCCGGCCAGTACCGGCAGCTTCGCCCCGGCCAGCCAGGGCAGCCAGCACAGGCAGTAGGTCAGCGCCGCCGCGATCATCACCGGCTTGCGCTTTCCCAGCCGGTCGGACAGGGTGCCGATGAAAAAGGCGCCGAGGGCGAAGCCCATCAGCAGCAGGGTGGTGTAGCCGGTCGCGGCGGTGCGCTCCATGCCGTAGACATCGCACAGGAAGGGTACTGCCCACAATCCGCCGAAAGCGAACAACGAGCCGGAAAGGCCGGTATTCACCCACAAGCCGGGCCAGGTGGCGCGGTTGCGCAGCACGGTCAGCAGGCCGTCGTACCAGTGGCCTGCATGGGGAGGATGGGCTTGCTTGCCGTCGATCTCGCGCAAGGAGGGCAAACCCGCCTCGCCCGGGTTATTGCGCACCAGCCACCACGCCAGCCCTGCCAACACCAGCGACAGCCCGCCGACGCCGACGAATACCGTGCGCCACGAAGTAAACGCCAATGCCCAAGCCAGGGGCGCAGCCGCCAGCAGCGAACCAACATTGCCGAGCAGGATCGACAGCCCGGCCATGGTGGCGAAATGCCGGTCGTGGAACCATGCTGCGTTGAGCTTGAGCAGCGAAATGAAGGTGACCGATACCCCCAGCCCGACCAGCAGGCGGCCTATCGAAGCCGCCGTCAGAGTGTCCGCCAGCCCGAACAGGATCGACCCGATGCCGGCGATCACCCCCCCGAGCGCCACGATACGGCGCGGACCCAGCGTATCGGCGAGAATCCCGGTGGGGACTTGCATCACCGTGTAGACGTAGAAATAGGTCGCCGCCAGTCCACCCAATTCCGCCCCGCTTGCCGCGAATTCCTGCTGCAAGTCCGCGGCGATGGCCGCCGGGGCGAAACGATGGAAGAACGACAGGATGTACGCCAGCCCGACGATGCCGAACGCGGTCCAGCGCAGGCGGTAAAGCTTTTTTGCTTCGTGGCGGGTCAGCATGTCATAGGTTTTTCATCATATTTGCACGGCAATCAATGTGCGTGAATCTGTTGGTATTTGCAAATCCAATATGGAACATTAAGGCTACTCTTCGTCCACAACGTTGGACGGCTTTTCAAATACCTCGATTTTGAGGCCGGAATATTTAGGAGAACCCGCACCTGCTGACTGCGGATAGTCCTTCGCGATGCCTGTTTTTTATAGCCTCGCCTCAAATAGAATGAAATGAGTTCGTTCCTGGCTGATATGACAGCCATGACGAATTTCTCGGGGAAGAAATTTGAGTTTGCATATCTTTCTGCATGGGCAAGCATTTGCTTTCCCGCGCCAAGACCTTGCAGCAGCGGATTAACCGCAAGCATTCCGATGCGGGTTTGGCCGCCGTCCTTTTTGACGTGAACGCAAGCCACAATCCTTGATTCCTTGAGGCCGACAAGAACGGCGGAGCCTAACTCAAATATCAATGCCACGGCTTGACCGATGCTCGTCCTGTTGCCTGAAATCAAACCGGATTCATGAGTCCAGCCAGATTCGGCAGGATGCGGGCGGTATGCCTTGTTGACGAGTTTTGCTATAGCTGGGGCATCCGGTTTGCCTGCCACCCGGAATGAATCAATGCACATATCGCGTTCCCACGTGAATTCTGCGGATGATCAAAAGCGCAACTTTCGGATGACCAAAAAAAAGTCGGGTTCATAGCACGCCACGCTCTATCTCTTGCAGATAAATGAAGCGTGGCGCTTTTACGCCGGCCTTTTCCCTGATCTCTACCAATGCCGGGGACTCGAAAAAGCGCCGGGCATGATCCAACGAAGACCACGCCGAGAAATGGACGATATTGTTGGCATCGTTGTCGTATCGCAGCAGTTGGTAGCTGATTTCCCCTGCGCGCTTTCTAATCTCCGCTGCTTGATCGAAAACAGCCTTCCACGCTGGGTAAGTCTCGACTTCATGGATAATTAATACATGTGGCATGTAAGCTCCCTGATGTGATGGCGGTACTTAACCGGTGCAGCGACTTTGCATGTTAGCCGCAGAGCTCTGCTGGTTTGCGCGGACTTCAATATGGCGAACCGTCCTTGTGCGCAAACCGCCATTTACCCTCGATGAGAATCGCCTGTATGTCATCGTCGGGATACCGGACGGAATCCCCGGCGCTACGATCGCCAACCTCAAGATAACTCACTTCTTCACTTGTGCGATTAACCAACTGGTGCCCGTTTCCCGTACCGGCCTTGAATCCCGCGCACATACCAGGGCCGAGCTGCGTTTCTCCTGCATCGGTAATTAGCACGGGGTGGCCGTGCAATATGTAGATGAACTCGTCCTGCCTGGAATGGGCATGGCGTAAAGCCGAACCGGCGCCAGGCAAAAGTTGCGTTAGATTGACCCCGAAATTCGACAGGCCAAACAGGTCGCCGAGGGGACGCTTCTCACGCCCCTTCATCCGTGAAGCAAACGGCTCTGGATAATTCGAAGGTTTCGTGCGCGGAGCAACTTGCGATGCCACGACGGCCACGGGAATATCTTGATCGTTCATTCCTGCGTATCCTTTTCAAGCGGCTTTTCAAAATTCAATCGGAATGCTATTCAGAATCGAGTATGAACTTCACCCTCTGGAATGTGCCCGAAAATGAGCCATTCCAGGGATTTTTCCCAGAGGGTGGTTTTGAATCGGTCGTGAAAGAATGCGAAGTGTCCAATTTTGTCTTCTCCTATGGAAGCGGGCGTAATGCGCACATGAACACGCCGGCTGTTGCTGAAATAGGCAAGCAAGCGATCGATCGCCGCACGGGTGCCAAATGGGTCGTCGGATATGCCGATGGCAAGGATATCTCCTGTCATTCGGTCAAAATGGGTAAGGGCGTTTGCACCGAATTTATGGGCCTTCCTGTAGGACGCTTCGAGCGTTGCGGGACGGAACGCCCATTCGTAGGCCGCTGCCGCTGGAAGGTCTTCATGCCAGCCCAGCGCTTTTCCGGGAAAGTAGCCGAGAAGCGTCGTCAGCACAGGCATCAGAAAATGCCAGCGCAGCCACATGACGAACCTTTCCCGCTGCTCATAGTCGCGCCAATAGGCGTACTGGGCGCCGACCGTGAGGCACCGGCCGATATGGATATTGTTTTTGGCAAGCCCGATCAACAGTCCGCCGATGCTATGGGCAACCACATGAACGGGAATGTCGGGATAGTTATCGCGAACCCAGCGTAACGCCGCGTCGCAGTCGAATCGACCCCAATCCAGTTTCGAGGTTTTTCCGATGCTGCGCAAGCTGCCCAGGCGCGAGCCTCCGATACCGCGATAGTCGTAAGTCAGTACCGACATACCATTTGCGACCAGAAACTTCGCATAGCGATGATAGTAGGCCGCCTTCACCGCCGTTGCCGGGTTGATGACAACGACAGCCAGGGGTGCATGCGATGCGTGAGTCCAATGATGAGCTGCCAGTGGGCATCCGTCTGTCGCCCTTAGCGTCAGAGGGGTGGCGTACACATCCTGTTTATCCAGGCCCGGATTTTCCGGCGTCATTTCTCGCTTCCTAATGCCGAATTCGAAAAAAGAGCTCTGAATGTCTCATTGATCTCTCTGGAACTGATGGCACTGTCGGCGTAGGAAAAGGTGCCTCTGTCGCGAATTTCCTCACCGGCACGCTTCAAGGCCCCATATGCAGTGCGAGCCAACGACCCGCCCACACTGACACGCCGAACCCCCAATGCCGCGAGCTGCGGCATATCCAGTTGAATACCCTGAAAGCCCATGATGACGTTCAATGGACGATCAATGGCACTAACTATCGTAGCTATGTCTTCCTTATTTTGAAGGCCCGGAGCAAAAAGAACATCCGCCCCCGCCTCTTGATAGGCCTGCAAACGATTGATGGTGTCTTTCAAATCGTTTCTTCCAAGCAAATAGTTTTCGGCTCTGGCCGTAAGCATGAACTTGAAAGG
>CALMWM010000142.1 GCA_937873435.1 uncultured Gallionellaceae bacterium | reverse complement strand
GTAGAAGCCCTGCTCAACCGCGAACCGAAGGCGGAAAACGGGCTATAGTTTTCTGGTTGATGCGAATGGCTGCACTTGCTGCGGCCAGCCTGGCTCGGCAGAGAACCAGGCTGGCGATGGTTGCAATCAAGTCATTTTACGAACATGCCGACGTTGCAGTCGCGGCGGTATTCGGTGTTATGGTCACAGTCCCCGACAAGTAATTGACATAGCAACTGCTCGATGTCGTGACCCCGGTCGGCCAATAAGAAACACCCCCAACCCCATCAGTCCCGCTGGTGTAAGTGCCCAAGCTATCCATCGCTCTGTCGATACCTGTTCCTGTGGCTAGAGGAGAGCCCAAATTGGTAACGGCAGAACCGACGGTTCCCAGGTTGATCACACTCACGGCGGTACCATTAAAGTCTACGCTATCCAGGGTTCCGCTCTGTGCAACCAGCCATTTCGCCCTGGACAAGGTCACCGCTGAACGAAAACCGCCCATCAGGGCATTTAGGCTGGAATAACGTGCGTCACCGCTCAAACTGGTGAATTTTGGTAACGCATTCGCTGCCAGGACAGCAAGTATTATTATCACCGCAACCATTTCAACCAAGGTAAAACCAGATTGAGATTTCATTTCACCTGCTCCTTGCTAGATGGAACCCCGAAAGGTTCGCTGCCGTAAATCGAATGCGATGTGCGCGTCAAGCAGGAAAACCGTTTTACGAAATACTTATGCTTTACTTGAATACCAACCTGTAAGTCCGCGCAATGACGATGGAATATAGTCCATGATGCTTTAACGGAGATAGTTTAGTTTTCTTTAAGAATTTTTCTGGCGGGTCGATGGAATCGAGACAACGCTATGGAGCGACCGGCAGTTGCGCCAAACATTGGAAAGCACTGGATGCAAGATTAAGTGTAATATTTTAATCAGGGCAGCACGGAAAAGCTGGCAACACAGACGGGGTTTGGAATCTGAAAAACAGGGGAAACTCGAAACCATGAAAATAGCGATTCTGGTCTTGACCATATGTTTTGTGCTGACTGCTACCGCAAGCGCAGTCTACGCTCAAGAGCAGAGGGGCGGCGACGCAGGGCATCGGGAAAACGCACCGAATATCGTCAAGCCCCAGCCCGGCGAAGGATCACGCACCCAGGAAAGCACCTCTGCAAGACAATCTCAAGGCAATACTGCCCATTTCTCGTTCTCGTCCGCCGAGATCGTGAAACAATTTCAAGATAGCCCTTCGGCTTTCCACGATAATTACAAGGGGAAAGTGCTGCGAGTCAGTGGGTCAGTATGGACGTTTTACAGAAGGCAGGAAGATCCACCTGGCATAGATGTAATTCTCGCCGGCAGAGTAAGAGAGAACCGGAATGATGATCAGGATTCGGACAACGTGTGTTGCGAGACGATCGATCCGAAAGCCATCTTGTCCGCGGCAGAGCTCGAACTAGGCAAAAATATCGCCGTAAGGGGGCTCTATGACCCCGGCTTGCGGACGAATGAAATTGAGTCCAGGATCATTCTTCACGACTGCCGGCTGCGGTGAGAACGGTGGTGCAAATTTCACTTGCGGCACGTAGCCGCACAGGAAAGCTGAGATTCAACGACGCTGTAGAAAAACCCGAATCTGACGCCTTGGGTCAGCTCATCCCAATTTCTTTCGAGGCGCCCGGCGGTCGAATTCATCGGGGTAAATGGAGATAGATGTATTTTCCATTCCCACCGAATCCTGATAACTGGTCGAAATGGGGAATAAATAAATCTGTCCCCTTTTGCGGGGAATAAATAAATCTGTCCCCTTTTGCGCGGTCAACTGGCACAACTGTCGAACGACCATCATGGTGATGAAGAAAATGATGACTGCCTTTGACACGGAGCAGCACAAAACCAGCCTTTTTCAAGGCCGACAATAGTTCCTTGCCAGTTAAGCTGGGAGCAGATGTCATGCGGCAACCGAAATGCGTTGAACCCCAACAAAATCGAGCGGTTCAAATTCTGTGCCATAAACTTCAAGACAGAGTTCAATGGCCTCTCGGATGCGCTCCATAAGTTCATCGAGAGATTTCGCCTGGGTATGGCAGCCGGCTAGTGCAGGAACAGATGCCACAAAATAACCGGCTGAATCTTTTTCAACAATCACATCGAATTGGTGCGTCATATCAACCTCCAAGCATTCACGTCGAAATTGTACATCGAAGTAGCAAGTAGCGGAGGATCAATCCGGTTGGCTCTAACGAATAGCGTTTATCCGCCGCCCCACCCAATTCTGCCAGAACCGCCACGCTCATGGTGGCGGATAAACCTCGTTGGACTGAACAGCGGGGCCAAGCGGTTGATTATGGGGATTGTAAGGTTGCGGGAGTGTCTGTCAACCGACGATCATGGAACGAAGGCATTGGGCCAGGAGGAAATGAGTTCTCCGGCGACCCTTGATACGCCGATCCAGCGTAGAAATCCCCACTGAATCGGCGCTTTGAAGGCCTCGGCGCCCCATGCGGACGAGCGCGTCCCTGGCGGGTGCAAACACCCGACCGCAGCCTGACGCGAAACAGGAGAGCAAAGCGCCTCACGGCGGCCCCCGTAGCGGTGGGCCTCGTTCTGCCGGCGGGATCACCGCCACCACCCCGAACCGCCCTTCGCGGCAATGCGGGCAACACAACCACTCGATGCTCGCCACCCGCCGCATGAAAGCCTCCACCGACTCCACCACCACCGGATCGGGAGCAGGCGCCTCCAGCGCGGCGCGGGCAGCGGCCAAATTGGCGGCCTTGTGCGCCGGTCCCAGCAGACCATAGTGGCGGATGCGCTTGAAGCCCTTGGGCAGCACATGCAGCAAGAAGCGCCCGATGAATTCGCCAGCTTCCACGCGCATCACCCGCTTGCGGTTGCCGTGCGCCGAGTCGCGTACCCGGAAACGTATGGTGGTGCCATCCATTCCCAGGATGCGCTCGTTGGAAATCGCCACCCGGTGCGTGTAGCGGCTCAGATATTCCAGCACCTGCGCCGGGCCGCCCAGCGGTTGCTTGGCGTAGACCACCCAGTCATGGCGGCGCAACGCCGCAAACAGGCCGTGCCATGCCGCATCGCTTTTGGCTGCGTCGTGGCGTATCCGACCGCGCGCCGCGTCGAGCGCATCGAGGAACTTGCCGCGAAACACGCGGGAAAGTGCTCTCACCGGAAACAGGAAGCCGCGTTTCGGCGCCACCCATTCGCCGCCCGCCGTCAGCGCCCCGCCCGCCACCAGGGCATGGACATGGATATGCCGCCCCATATCCTGTTTCCAGGTATGCAACACCAGCGTATAGCTTGGCGTCCCGCCCAGCCAGCGCGGATTGGCGGCGAATTCGTCGAGCGTGTCCGCCACCGCGCCGAACAGCAGCGCGTAAAGTGTGCGCGAATCGCCGCCCGCCAGGCCGTTGAGGGCATGGGGCAAAGTGAACACCAGGTGGAAATACGGCACCGGCAACAGTTCGCGGCGTCGCGCCGCGAGCCACGCTTCCTTGGCGCGCGTCTGGCATTGCGGGCAATGCCGGTTGCGGCAGGAGTGATACACGTGGCGCAGCACGCCGCAGTGGTCGCAGCATTCCACATGCCCGCCTAGCAGGGGCGTGCGGCAGGCGACAATAGCGCGCCACGCCTTCTCCTGGACGGCGGACAGGGTGTGCGATGCGAGATAGGGCTGGCCGTGGTTGCGCAGAATATCGGCCAGGCCCGCGCCGTGGGCCACGGGAGGGCTAACGCAGGACGGTGTCGAGCAACTCCAGCGGCGAAGGGGTGCCGGTCAGCTTGTGGTGCGCCAGATGGAAATAGCGCATGGTGGTCGAGACATGCCCGTGCCCGAGCAGGCGCTGGATAGTGTGGATGTCGACGCCGGATTCGAGCAGGTGCGTGGCGAAACAATGGCGCAGGGTGTGGATGCCGCCCTGACGCCCCAGGCCGGCTTTATCCCGTGCCGCGCAATACAGGCGTTGCGCCGTCTTGAGGTCGATCGGCCCGGTGCCGGACGGGTTCGGGAACAGCCAGGTGGCCGGGCGGTAGGCGCGGTAATACTCGCGCAAGGTGGCGAGCAGGGCAGGCGAGAGCATCGTGTAGCGGTCGCGTCCGCCCTTGCCCTGGCGCACCTTGATGCACATCCGGTCGGGCGCGCTCTCGATGTCCGCCAGTTTGCAGCGCGCACACTTCGGATACGCGCAGCCCTGCGGCATAAGTCGCCATCAGCAGGGTGCGGGCGCGCAAGTTGGCGGCGTGCGCGAACAGGCGGGACACTTCTTCCCGCGACAGGATGCGCGGCAGGGTCTGGGGCACCTTCGCCATGGGGATGTCGAAGCGTTCCAGCGGGCGCTTCAGCACCGTGCCGAACAGGAAGCGGCAGGCGCAGGAGGCCTGGTTCACGCTGGCGTAGGCGAGCTTGCGCTCGACAATCAGGTGCAGGAGGTAGGTTTGCACCTCTTCCGAGGTCAGCAAGTTCGGCTTGCGGCGGTAGTGCTTTGCCAGTGCGGTCACCGCTGCCAGATAACTCTCCCGCGTGCGCTCGGCAAATCCGCGCAACACCATGGCGTTATCCATTTGTTGGCGTAATGTCGTCATCTTCGTCTCCTTGATCGAACCGGGGACATCCCCCAGCGATCAAGGATCGGAGATTTCTACATCAGTTGCAGCTGGGTGAAGGGGGGAATGAAGAGAGAACGGCGGATATGGGGGCCACCGCGATAGCGGTTTAGTTCAACGCCTGAATTCACCGGACAGCGCCGCTTTTGCGCTGTCCGGTGGAATGACGGGTTCGACCACACGTAACTAC
>CALMWM010000141.1 GCA_937873435.1 uncultured Gallionellaceae bacterium | reverse complement strand
GACGGCAGTTCCTTCCCGGCGGAATATTCCTGTACCCCGGTTCTCGAAAGCGACGATGCAAACCTCCGGGCTGTGGTCATTTTCAGCGACATCACCCTGCGCAAGCGGGTCATCGAAGCCTTGCAGTACAGCGAAGCACGATTCCGCACCATCTTCGATTCGGTCAACGATGCCATTTTCCTCCACGACATCGACAGCGGCGCCATTCTCGACATCAACCGGCGCGCCTGCGAAATGTACGGTTTCACCCGCGAGGAACTCCTGGCCAGCGAAGTGGGAGCCCTTTCCTCGTGCCAGCCTCCCTACACCCAGGAAAACGCCCTGCACTTGATCGCCCTAGCGGCAAAAGGCGCAGACCAGAACTTCGAATGGCATGCCAAGACCAAAAAGGGGCGCCTGTTCTGGGCGGAAGTCAACATGCGGTGCGCCAATATCTCCGGCAATGAAAAACTGTTGGTAGCCGTGCGCGACATCACCGAACGCAAGCAGGCGGAAAAAATGCTGCGGGAAAGCGAGGAACGCTTCCGCACCCTGTTCGGCAGCATTCAGGACGCAATATTCGTATTACCCGTCGCACCCGACGGAACCGCGGGCAAGTTCATCGAAGTCAACGAGGTCGCCAGCCGAATGCTGGGCTACGCGCGCGAGGAATTGCTCGACATGACGATAGCCGACCTCGACGAGCGCGATACCGGCATGGACCCGGCGCCTATCACCCAGCGCCTCATGGCTAGCGAAAGCGTAACTTTCGAACAGGTGCTCAGAGCCAGGGACGGCCGGCAAATTGCCGTGGAAGTAAATGCCAACCCTTTCCTGCTGGCGGGCAAGCCGGTTGTGATGTCGCTGGTGCGAGACATTTCCGAACCCAAGCGGATGGCACGCGAGGCCCATGAAGCGCACCAGCGTCTACGCGACCTGTCCGCGCACCTGCAAACCGTGCGCGAAGAGGAAAAAGCCAGCATTGCGCGCGAAATTCACGACGATCTGGGCGGCACCTTGACCGCGCTCAAAATGGATTTGTACTGGCTGGCGCGCAAGCTGCCGGCAAACGAAACGACAGTGCCGCTGCTGGAACGCACTGAAACGATGTCGCAATTGCTCGACAACGCAGTAGGCGTCGCGCGGCGCATCATCACCGAACTGCGCCCCAGCATCCTCGACGACCTCGGCCTGCTGGCAGCCATCGAATGGCAGGCTGAGCAATTCCACAAGCGTACCGGCATCGAATGCCGGGTAAACTGCGCGGAAGACAAAGGTCAACTGGGCAAGAAACGTTCGATTACGCTCTTCCGCATTCTCCAGGAAGCGCTCACCAACGTGATACGGCATTCCGGCGCATCGCGGGTCGATATCGAATACCGCCACGGCAACACCGCGGTTTCACTGCGGATCAGCGACAACGGCCGCGGCCTGGAAATGTACGACAGCGCCAGGACTTACCGCTACGGCATACGCGGCATATTCGAGCGCGCCAGCTCATTGGGCGGTCACGTTAACGTCGAAAGCGTCCCCGGCAGCGGCTTGACGGTCACCACGATTCTGCCGCTGCTTAACGAAACTATCGAGGAAAGCACATGATCCGCATCTTGATCGCCGACGACCACGCCATCATCCGCCAGGGATTGAAACGAATCATCGAGGAAAACGGTGAAATGCGGGTGGTGGCGGAAGCCGCCAACGGCGCCGATGCCCTGCACCAGATGCGCAATACCGCCTGCGACATCGTCCTGCTCGACATCGCCATGCCCGGCAAGAGCGGCATCGAAGTCCTCAAGCAAATCCGCGAAGAAAAACCGAGATTACCGGTGCTGATCCTCAGCATCTACCCCGAGGATCAGTATGCGATACGCCTGATCAAGGCCGGCGCCGCCGGTTACATGACCAAGGAAAGCGCACCGGAAGAAGTCGTCGAGGCGATTCACCGGGTCGCGCGCGGCAAGAAATACATCAGTGCGACGGTAGCCGAAATGCTCGCCAACGAGCTTGGCGCACCGGAGGAAAAACGCTCGCACGAAACCTTGTCGAATCGCGAGTACCAGATATTCCTGCTGCTCGCCTCGGCCAAAACCGTTTCGGAAATCGCCGACATCCTGACCTTGAGTGTGAAAACCGTCAGCACCCACCGCACCCACATCCTGGAGAAGATGCAGTTGCGCAACAACGCTGAGCTGATGCATTACGCTATCGACAAGCGCCTAACGGAATAGCCGCCTTTCCCGGCACAACGCCCCCACCACGGCACTTCCCGCTGCCTCATCGGACAAACACCGACCCCAAAGTACCCATTCCGCCTACTGAACAATCCGACAAGCACCGATCCCCATACGCAAGCTAATCGGCGATAGTTCAGCCATGGTCATTCCGGCCAGTCAAACCGCAATGAAAGTCCGAAGAATGAAAGTATTTATCGTGGAAGATTCCGAGCTCATGCTCGAACATCTGCAATTCATGCTGTCAGAGATTCCCGGTACCGTACTGGTCGGTCATGCGGTGGATGAAAATGGCGCCATCGAAAAAATCGAAGCATTGCAGCCCGAAGTCGTGATCCTCGATCTCAGCCTGCAAAGCGGATCTGGGATAGGAGTCCTGGAAAACATCAAAAGACGCAATCCTGCGCTCAAGGTCATGGTGTTTACCAACTTCACCGACGATTTTTACGTCAAGCGCTGCATGCAAGCCGGGGCAGACTATTTTTTCGACAAATCCTTCCAGTTCATGCGGGTGCGCGCAGTGTTATGGCAATGGCTGAACAACGGCAGCCAGGACAACAAGTTGGCAAGTTTGCCGCAATAGGAGAAAAGCATGATGTCCAGCGAAAACATCCCTATCGCGCCAACCGGATTCGCTCCATGGGGGCCGCCGCTGGCAGCGGGATCGGCCGGCACGCTGGCATTGCTGGCGGTGGTCGGACTCGGCGCTTCCGCCTTGGCGGCCGTCGCCATCGCCGCTTGCGCCACGCTGCTATGCGGCTGGTGGAATGCCCGCCAGCAGCGCAATGCAAGCGCTTGCGCCGCCAACAAAAGCGAAGCGGCCATAGCCGAAGCGCTTCGGACGGCGTATGCGCAGGGCGGCATCGGCGGACTGGAGCAGGTTTTCAAGCAAGTCATGCCGCTCTGGTCGAGGCAGATCGAGACGGCACGCAGCCAGACCGAAGATGGCATCGTCGGCGTAACTGCGCGCTTCGCCGCCATCGTCGAACGCTTGCGCGCTTCGGTGATCGCCGCGCAGCAGGCCGCTGGCGGAGACGACGACAGCAACAGCAGCGTCGTCACGATGCTGGCACGAAGCGAAGCCGACCTGGTGGCGGTCAACCGCGCAATGGGGCTGGCGCTGCAAAAACGCAATGAAATGGTGCGTGACGTTCACAACCTGGTTGGCTACACCGACGATCTGAAAAAAATGGCCGTACAGGTCGCGGAAATCGCCACCCAGACCAACCTGCTGGCGCTTAACGCCGCCATCGAAGCAGCGCGTGCCGGCGAAACCGGACGCGGCTTTGCAGTGGTGGCCGACGAAGTACGCAAGCTGTCGAATCTGTCGAGCGATACCGGCAAGAAAATGGCCGAGCAGGTCGGCATCATCAACAACGCAATTACCGGTGTCATCGGAATGGCGGAAAAATTCGCCACGGACGACAGGCACATCATAGACGAGGCGGAAAACACCATCCGCAAGGTACTGGCCAATTTCGAATCGGTCACTTCCGGCATTTGCGAGTCCTCCACGCGGCTACGCCGCGAAAGCGACGGGATACGCGAGGAAATCGCCGAAACGCTGGTACACCTGCAATTTCAGGATCGCATCAGCCAGATATTGGCCCACGTGCGCGCCAACCTCGACGGATTGCACAACCGCATTCTGCAGCACCTTAAGGAAAACGCCAGTTGCGGCACGGCGGCAATCGATGCAAAGCGCTGGATCGACGAGATGGCGCTGGGATACTCCACCACCGAACAGCGGCTCATCCATCGTGGCGAAATGCCGGCTTCCAAGCCGGATTCGGATGAAATCACCTTCTTTTAGGGGGGAACGTCATGACCAAGACCGTACTTATCGTGGATGACTCGGCTTCGCTACGGCAACTCGCCGGCATCGTCCTGAGGAGAGCGGGATACGAGCTTATCGAAGCGGTCGACGGCGACGACGCGTTGATCAAGCTAAACGGACGGAAAGTACATCTCATCATCAGCGACATCAATATGCCCCACATGGATGGCATGACATTCGTGAAAAAAATAAGGCAACTGCCGGATCACAAGTTCGCACCGATCGTCATGCTCACCGCCGGCTTCCACGAAACCTCGCGCCAGGAGGCGCGTGAATCGGGCGTCAAGGCATGGATGGAAAAGCCGTTCGACCGGGACAAGTTACTGAATATCGTTTCCCGCTTTGTCCAGGCGTAAGTGGAACAAAAGATGGGATTTTTTTAAAACATGCACGGGATAAATGAAAAATGGCTAAAACCATCATGATCGTCGACGATTCGGCAAGCTTGCGCCAAGTGGTGGCGATTGCTCTCAAGGGTGCCGGCTATGAAGTGACCGAAGCATGCGACGGCAAGGATGCACTGGGCAAACTCAACGGCCAGAAAATCCACCTGATCATCAGCGACGTCAACATGCCCAACATGGATGGCATCACCTTGGTGCAAGAGCTGAAAAAACTGCCCAGCTACAAGTTCACCCCGGTCATCATGCTGACGACCGAGGCGGGCGAGGACAAGAAAAGCGCCGGCCAGGCAGCGGGCGCCAAAGCCTGGGTAGTCAAACCGTTCAAACCCGAACAGATGCTGACCGCCGTCGCCAAACTGGTTCTACCTTAAAACAGGAGCAAGCCATGACCTCGGCCACCGACAATAATCCCTGCACCCTGCGCCCGGAAGGCGAAATCACGATATTCACGGCGATCGAAACGAAAAGCCAATTGATGGATTTGCTCGAACAATGCCAGGAAGCCGAAATCGACCTGTCCCGCGTAAGCGAGATGGACACTGCCGGATTACAGTTGCTGGCCCTCGCCAAACGTGAATTCAAGGGCAGGGGCGGCGACCTGCACCTGGTCGGCCACAGCGCTGCGGTGCTGGAAGTGCTGGACTTGTGCAACATGACCGCCTATTTCGGCGACCCGCTGGTCATTACTTCCCGGAAGCCGTGAAAACGGCCACGACAGGAGCTCGACATCATGAATCTGGATCAGGCGCTACAGACCTTTATCGTGGAAAGCCACGATTTGTTGCAGGGCATGGAAGACGGACTGCTCGCCATCAGTCCCGACGGCGACAACACCGAGGCCATCAACGCCATCTTCCGCGCCGCGCACACCATCAAAGGCTCGGCCGGGCTATTCGGGCTGGACGACATCGTCGCCTTCACCCACGTTGTGGAAAGCGTGCTCGACAAGGTGCGGGCGGGCAAGCTGGAAATCGGCGCCGACATGGTGGAACTGCTGCTCTCCTGCGGCGACCACATCGCCACCCTGGTGGACGGCATTGCGGCAGGCGAAAACACCTTGAGCGAAGACGACCGTGCCGCGGGCACAACCCTGGTGGGCATGCTGTCGGCTTACCTGGATGCCCCCAAGGAAGCGCTCAAGAAACACCTGCCGCCGCCAAGCGAGGCCCAACTGGAGACGCTGAACGGCGCGTCGGTGGCGACCGATAACTGGCACATCTCGTTGCGCTTCAACCCGGATGTTTTGCGCAACGGCATGGACCCGCTGTCATTCATCCGCTACCTGGGAACGCTGGGCAGGATCGTCGGCATTTCCACCCTCTGCGATGCGCTCCCCCCGGCCAGGGAGATGGACCCGGAATCCTGTTATTTCGGCTACGAAATCAGCTTTCACAGCGATGCCGACAAGGCAACCATCGAAGGGGTTTTCGAATTCGTCCACGACGACTCCCTGATCCGCATACTTCCCCCCAAGAGCCATATCGAGGATTACCTGCACCTG
>CALMWM010000140.1 GCA_937873435.1 uncultured Gallionellaceae bacterium | reverse complement strand
CTGCAATCAGGGCTTGGCTTCGAACTTCCAGTCTAGCGAACCGCTGTGGCCTGCGTAGATGCGCTCGCCGCTGATCGATGAGCCGCGCAGCATGGCTTTCAGGTTTTTGGGGGGCAACCGGTAAAAAGCGGCTTCGTTTTCCGGGGTGATTTTCAGGGCGCGCACCAGGATTTCTCCGGTGATATTGGAAATGGAACAGCTGGCGCCGCTTTCCGCTGCCTTTCTATGTTCTGTCAGGCGTGCCAGTTGATCCGCCAGCTCCCCTTTCTCTGCGACGGATTGCTGGATTTCCGCATTGGCCTTGGCCACCAGCCGCAATAGCGGATTGACCGTGGCCGCCAACTTTTGCAGATTGCCGCGCTGCTCGGGAGTCAGGGTGATTTCGCCTTTTTTCAGCTTGCCCGCCACCATCAGGTATTTTTTGACCTCGTCCTGGCTGGTGGCGCTTTCCAGTGCCTGACTCTTCTTGTTCATGGACAGCTCGACTTCTTCGATCTTGTCCTTGATTGCGCCGATCTTCCGGTCGAATTCAGCCAGGTCGGGTACCGGCAGGAACACCAGCATTTCGCTTTGCTTGCGCGGCCCCGCCTTGGTCATCTTGACCACCTTGGCGACGATCGCGCAACCTTCTGCATTAGCGATATTGACCTCGTCCGCCAGAATGTCGCAATTGGAAGCATTTTCGACCGACACACGGGTGCCGATCAGTACGCAGTTTTCCGCGCGCTTCATGACGATGTCGCCCTTTTTGGTTTGCACCACGGCGCTGGAGGCGACTCCCTCGACGATGATGTCACCCTCCCGGTTGGTCGCCGTGCCGCCCACCAGGTTGCGCTTGAGCAAGACTTTTCCGCCGCGCGAAGCAACCGTGCCGAATACATCGGCGTGCATGACGATATTGTTGCCCTCGACCAGGCGGTTTTCCTGAACCTCGCCGTGTTCTTCGTATTCGTCGCCGGTCAAGACCAGGTCGCCGGTGGTTTTGACGCTAACGCCTTCGCGATTGATGATTTTTTCGGTAATCGAAATCTGGTTGGTCTGGGTGTCGAAATTCAGGAATCCGTCCTGCTTCGACACAATGAATTCCCCATCCTTGTTGAATTCAACCGCAGTGCCGGGGCCGGACAGCAAGGCCAGTTCGAAATCCTTGGGAATCGGCGGTTCGATCAGGTTGCCGGATAATTCGTAACCGGTGGTTCCCAACACCAGGGGAATTTTCTTGATCAGCCGGATATTCTTGTTGATCTGGGGAAAACGATTCTTGAACTGGCGCAGATCAGCCCGGCCATCCGGGAGCATCCTCGGTGCATCGTCGCGGTGAATTTCTTCCGCCAGTTCCTTGATGTCGGCGGATTTGCCGAGTACCGCCTCCCGGCGGCGCGCGATGGTAATACGTCCGGCTGTCCCGGTTTTGATAGCGGCTCGCACGGCAGCGGCATCGATGCCAAAATGTATCCCCTTGAGCCACATGTCGGCAACGAATTCATCGAACGTCAACGCGGCGCGTACCGATACGATTTTTTTATCGAAGCCGACAACAACCTGTGCGCCGTCAGCATCCTCACCGTAAATCGCCTCATCAATCACCGATTCCAGGTAAACCTGCTCGAAAAAATATTCGGCCGCGCCATTGCTGATTTTTATTCCCTTGTACAGCGCACGCCGCGCGGTGGGGAAGGCCACGATATCGCTGGCAAAACGAATCAGCGGGGTCTCTTTAGCCACCTTATCCGCTGTACTGGCCTCTGACGGGTCAGCACTGAACAGCAGCTTGATGAAGCGCTCGTAATCGAGATCCAGGAAATAGGCATCGGAGGAGAAAATCCGGTCTACCGCCGTTTTCAAATCTTCCGTGGATTCCAGACGGGTCAGATCGATGAATAACCCGTTGTCACGTTTGATAAAAAAGCGTGGCAATGCAATCTGTCCATCGCGAAGATCAGCCAGGTTGCCAATGACGGATTGCGGTTGTGCGGAGGTCATTTAATTACCGATACTTCAATAAAAACAAAGAAACTTTCTCAGCATAGAGAATTAGCTTTAACAGATCAAGAAATAGTTCTGTCATATTCGGAGATGGTTTTCCACAACTTGCCAGCCAAATCGATTCGGCGCCAATTCAAACTCAATTACAGAGCTTGAAAATCATTGCCCGAAAGACGACTGACGAAGCGTTGATCAGTTCGACAAGCTGGGTCGCCATTGGTGGGCAATCCCCGCCGCTAAACAATAGAGAAGGATTACTTGGATGCTGTCGTGTCCTGGCTGGTCACGGCGGTAAGAATGGCTTGCAGAATCGCCGTTGGGGTCGGCGGGCAGCCCGGTACAGCGACATCGACCGGAATCACGTTGGAGATTTTTCCGCAACTGGCGTAACTCTCGCCGAAGATGCCGCCGTCGCAGGCGCAATCGCCCAGCGCCACCACCAGCTTGGGTTCGGGGGTGGCGTCGTAGGTGCGTTTCAGGGCGACTTCCATGTGGCGCGCGACAGGGCCGGTCACCAACAGCATGTCGGCGTGGCGCGGACTGGCGACGAAATGGATGCCGAGGCCTTCGATGTTGTAGTAGGGATTGTTAACGCAATGAATTTCCAGTTCGCAACCGTTGCATGAACCGGCATCGACATGGCGGATAGCCATCGCCTTGCCGAAATACTTGAGGATGTTTTCCTGCAGACGCTGCTCGCCGATGCGCAAGCTTTCATCGGGTTGTGGCGGTGCTTCGGTTTTAATCCCGGTTTTGAATATCTGCTTAATGATTTGGTACATGGCTATCCGACATCCATTGGTTAAGTGAAAGGCAAAAACAGTTTTGAATGTTTAGTATTGAGTGTTTAGGTAAAGTCGCCGTGCAAAGCACGTCGTTATTGGATCATGTGCAAAGCGCATTCCACAACTCAATACTAAGCACTCAAAACTAAAAACTGTTTTCACTTAAATGCGCCATCAGTGCAACTGAATATTATTGCGGAACATATTGTGGCATGAGCGACATGCCAGCTCGACGTCCTTGTAAGCAGAACGTATCGCTTTCAGATCGCCGGCCTCCGCGACCTTGACCAACTGGTCCGCGGTGCGTCCCGCAAGGCCCTCGGGCGTCTGGC
>CALMWM010000139.1 GCA_937873435.1 uncultured Gallionellaceae bacterium | reverse complement strand
GGCGAAATCCTCGGCGACGCGATTATAGGCGGCGAAGTGATTGCTTTTGCGCCGGGTCGCCCAGCCGGCGTGTAGCGGCGGGATGACGAACTGGTCGAGGTCTTGCAGGATGTCCGGCACCCCGCTGGAGAGGTCGTTGTTGAGGAGAATCGCGCAAGGATCGAAATCCTCCAGAACCAGCCGGTCGCCGACGCGTTTCACCGGCTCCAGCGTCAGGGTGGTGCCGTCGGGCAGATCGAGAAGCGTCGGTTCGGTAATTTCCGGCAGCAGGCTGCCGATACGCACATCCAGGCCGGCCTGGCGCATGATGGTGGTCAGCGCCGCGACATTTTGCAGATAGAAAATATTGCGCGTGTGATTTTCCGGGATCAGCAGGAAACGCTGCGCCACCGGGCAGACTTTTTCCACCGCCGACATCGCCGCCTGCACGCACAGCGGCATGAAATCGGGATTGAGGTTGTTGAAACCACCGGGGAACAGGTTGGTATCCACCGGCGCCAGCTTGAAACCGGCGTTGCGCAAGTCCACCGACGCGTAAAACGGCGCACGATGCTGCTGCCAGCGGCTGCGGAACCAGTGCTCGATGCGCAGCTGGGCGTCGAGGATGCTTTGCTCCAGAGAAAGCAAGGGGCCGGTCAATGCGGTAGTCAGGTGAGGAACCATGCGGGGAATCCTGGATTCAATTCTTTCGAATTGTAGCCGAAGCACCGGATTTCGTCAGATTGGCAGCGGCATAGCGGGGCGTGGCGATTGTGAAAAAACGGCATCTGTGGTGGAATTGAGCCATGTTTACCCACGCCGCCGCATCATGATCATCTGCCGCATGAATTACCCATATCCTGCGTGCCCCTGTCTTCCCGGACGGTATTGACGGATGCTGCCGCGCACCCCCGAGCCCGACCTGATGGACGATGCCATGCAGGCACTGGCCTATGCCCAGGCCGATTTCAGCGAACCGCACGACGCCTTCGTGGCGCATTTCCGACGCCTGTTTCCAGCCTTTTGCGACGGCAACGTACTCGATCTGGGATGCGGCCCGGCGGACATCGCCATGCGTTTCTGTAACGCCCTGCCGGCAATTTCGGTTACCGGCGTGGACGGCGCGGAAACCATGCTGGAGCTGGGCCGGGCGGCGATCGAACGGCACGGGCTGGCAGCACGCCTCGCCCTGGAGCGCCGCTACCTGCCGGACCCGACGCTGGCGCCGGCAAGCTACGATGCGGTAATCAGCAACAGCCTGTTGCACCATCTCGACCATCCGTCAGTGCTGTGGCAAACCGTCCGGCACGCAGCCAGGCCTGCTGCACCGGTCGCGGTGATGGACCTGATGCGCCCGGCCAGTCTTGAAGAAGCGCAACAACGGACCGAACGCTACGCCGCCGGCGCGCCCGCCGTGCTGCGGCACGATTTTTACCACTCCCTGCTGGCCGCTTACCGCCCCGACGAAGTACGCGCGCAACTGGATTCCGCCGGCCTCGCGCATTTCGCGGTCGCGACCGTCAGCGACCGGCACTTGTTGATATGGGGAACTTGCTGATGTTCGAAAATCTGCCCGCCGACACCCTGCGCAGCCTGCTGAAAAACGTCAAAACCATCGCCGTGGTCGGGCTGTCGCCCAAGCCGGATCGTCCCAGCTATGCGGTGGCGAAGGCCATGCAGGGCTTCGGCTACCGCATCCTGCCGGTGCGCCCGGCCACTGCCGAAGTGCTGGGCGAAAAAGCCTATGCCCGGCTGGCCGAGGTGCCGGAGAAAATCGACCTGGTGGATGTGTTCCGCGCCGCCGAGCATCTCGACGCCATCGTCGACGAGTGCCTCGCCCTCGGCATCCCGGCCATCTGGATACAGGAAGGCATCGTCAATCCGGCGGCGGCGCAACGTGCGCGGGACGGCGGCATGACGGTGGTGATGGATCGCTGCATTTACAAGGATTACATTTCGCTATGCATTTGAAATTCACCAAGATGCACGGGCTGGGCAACGATTTCGTGGTGTTCGACGCGATTTCCCAACAGGTGGCCCTGTCTGCCGCCCAGTTCCGATTCATTGCCGACCGCCATTTCGGTATCGGCTGCGACCAGATCTTGCTGGTGGAACAGCCGGCCCAGGCCGGCGCCGATTTCGGCTACCGGATTTTCAACGCCGACGGCGGTGAAGTCGAGCAATGTGGCAACGGCGCACGCTGCTTCGTGCGCTTCGTGCACGACCAGGGGCTGACCGAAAAACGCGAAATCCGCGTGGAAACCGCTTCCGGCATCATTGTGCCGCGCCTCGAAGAAAACGGCGAAGTCACCGTCGACATGGGCGCGCCGCGCTTCGAACCTGTGCAGATTCCCTTTGCTGCGGAACAACGAGCGCTGACTTATTCTTTAGCGCTGGGTCATAAATCCATCGAAATCAGCGCGCTGTCGATGGGCAACCCGCACGCCGTGCAGGTCGTCGAAGACGCCGATAGCGCCCCGGTGGCGCAGGACGGGCCGCTGATCGAGCACCATGTGCGCTTCCCTGCGCGCGTCAATGCCGGCTTCATGCAGGTATTGACGCGCCACCACATCAAGCTGCGTGTGTTCGAGCGCGGCAGCGGCGAAACCCTGGCCTGCGGCACCGGCGCCTGTGCCGCTGCGGTTGCCGGGATCGCCCGCGGCCTGCTCGACAGCCCGGTCCGGGTAAGCACGCGCGGCGGCGACCTGCGCATCGCCTGGAACGGCGAAGCCTCGCCGGTGTTGATGACCGGCCCGGCTGTCGCGGTATTCGATGGCGAGATCGAAGTTCCGCTAAAATAACGTTTTTATCTAGTCTTTGAGGATTTCAAATGAACGCACCTTTCGTCGCCGTGTTGATGGGTTCCGACTCGGACCTGCCCGTCATGCAATCCACCCTCGACACTCTCAGCAGCCTCGGCGTGACCTGGGAAGTTAAAATCACCTCGGCCCACCGCACCCCGGCGAACACCATGGACTATGTCAAAACCGCCGAAGCGCGCGGCTGCCGGGTATTCGTCGCGGCAGCAGGGCTGGCCGCCCATCTCGCCGGCGCTGTCGCCGCCCATACCACTTGCCCGGTGATCGGCGTACCGATGGACGGCGGGCCGCTCAACGGCTTCGACGCGCTGCTCTCCACGGTGCAAATGCCGGCCGGCATCCCGGTGGCCTGCGTCGCGATCGGCAAGGCCGGCGCCAAGAATGCCGCTTACCTCGCCGCGCAAATCCTGGCTTTGGCCGACCCCGCGCTGGCGCAAAAACTCAAGGAAGAACGCGCCGCCAACACCGCGCAGATTATCGCCAAGGATCAGGCCTTGCAGGAAAAGCTCAAGGGCTGATGGTTTGCCGCGGAATAAGCCGCTTGGATAATCCGTGAGAATTCCTGCCCATCCAGCGCTCAATGCGGCCTTTCTGCAACGCCTGCGCTGCCATTTCCGGCGTGGCGGGCTGATTGCCTACCCCACTGAATCCTGCTTCGGCCTCGGCTGCGACCCGCGCAATGCGCGGGCAGTGCGGTGCTTGCTGCGCCTCAAGGGGCGCCCGCAGAATAAGGGGCTGATCCTGATCGCCGACAAGGCGCAGCGCCTGAAAGGCTATATCGCGCCGCTCGATGCCGCGCAGCAACAACGGGTCGGAGAGACTTGGCCAGGCCCCCACACCTGGCTGGCGCCGGTAGGGAAAAAAGCCGCGCGCTGGCTGCGCGGACAGCATAACAGCATCGCCGTGCGGGTCACCGCGCATCCGCTCGCGGCCGCCTTGTCGCACTGCCTCGGCTCGGCGCTGGTTTCCACCAGCGCCAACCGCGCCGGGCTGAAACCGCTCAAGACCTATACCGCCTGCCGCAAGGCATTCGGCGATCGGGTGCTGGCCGTTCCCGGCAAAATCGGCAACCGCAAAAAACCTTCGATTATCCGCGACCTGGCCAGCGGCCGGATCATCCGGGGATAGCTCTGCCAACGAATAACCCACCTGAGGGACATCATGCAGATTTTCCGCACCAAGACCACCACCCCGGACGATTTCGGCGAAACCGGGTTGAAGCGCTGTTTAAGCGCATTCGACCTGACCTTCCTCGGTATCGGGACGATCATCGGTACCGGCATCTTCGTGTTGACCGGGATTGCCGCTGCCACGCTGGCCGGGCCAGCCGTGGTGCTGTCCTTCATCGTCGCCGGCATTGCCTGCGCCTTCGCCGCTCTGGCGTATTCCGAACTGGCCTCGGCGGTGGGTGGCTGCGGCAGCGCCTACGGCTACAGCTACGCGGCCTTCGGCGAACTGGTGGCGTGGATCATCGG
>CALMWM010000138.1 GCA_937873435.1 uncultured Gallionellaceae bacterium | reverse complement strand
ACCCAAGGCACGGGAAACCACCCCTTCGGCGGAAGAGAATTTCCTCCATGCCCGCAACGTGCTACTCGCCGGCACCTCGCTGGTATCCGGCGAGGCTGTCGCCGTGACCTTCGCCACCGGCGCCCACAGCGAATTCGGCAAGATCGCTCGCCTCGCCCAAACCGCCGAGGCAACGCCCTCTCCGCTGCAACGCGAAATCGCGCGCCTCTCACGGCTGGTAGCGGCGCTGGCGGTTTTATTGGGGCTGTTGTTCTTTTCCATCGGCCACTTGCTGGGGCTGACTTTCTGGCAAAACTTTATCTTCGCCATCGGCATCATCGTCGCCAACGTACCGGAAGGACTGCTGCCCACCGTGACCCTGGCGCTCGCGATGGCGACCCAGCGCATGGCAGCGCGCAACGCGCTGGTACGCCACTTGCCGGCGGTGGAAACTCTGGGCGCAGCCACAGTGATTCTCACCGACAAGACCGGCACGCTGACGCAGAACCGCATGGCGGCAAAAAAGCTGTTCCTCGCCGGAAACTTTTATGGTCCAGAGCAGGCTGCCACCGACCCCGCGCTGGCGGAATTGCGCACGCCCCTCTTCGAAGGTGCAAGCCTGTGCCACGACCTCAAAGCAGCGGGAAACGAATGGCTGGGCGACCCGATGGAAGTTGCCCTGCTGTGCATGGTGCAGGGCGTGCGCCAGGCCGGAGACAGTCCCAAAGTGGACGAAATCCCCTTCGACAGCGACCGCAAGCGCCTCTCCACCGTGCATCGCACGGGGGCAGGCTTGACGCTATATACCAAGGGCGCGCCGGAAACGGTGCTGCCGTTGTGTCGCTTCGTCCGCACTGCGCACGGCAGCGAGCCGCTCACGGCGGAATGGCAAGAGCGCTTTCGTGCTGCTCACGACGAGATGACGGAAAACGGCCTGCGCGTGCTAGCTTTCGCCTGCCGCGACGTTGCGGAAAGTTACCGGCGCGAGCATCTGGAAGAAGAGATGGTGTTGCTCGCCCTGGTCGGACTGGAGGACCCGCCGCGCCCGGAAGTGCCGGAAGCGGTGGCGAAATGCCGGGAAGCCGGCATCCGGGTGATCATGTGTACCGGCGACCATCCCCGCACAGCGCTGGCCATCGGTCGCGAGATCGGACTGATCGCTTCGTCCGAACCGGTGGTAATCAGCGGCGACAAATTGCGCCGGATGTCCAACACCCAGTTGCAGCTCGCACTGGACGCACCGGAAATCCTCTTCGCCCGCGTCAGCGCCGACCAAAAGCTGCACATTGTCGCCGCGCTGCAACGCAAGAATCATCTCGTCGCGGTGACCGGCGACGGGGTGAACGACGCACCGGCCCTTAAGCGCGCCGACATCGGCATCGCGATGGGCCTGAGCGGCACCGACGTGGCGCGGGAATCCGCAGACATGATCCTGCTCGACGACAATTTCGCCAGCATCGTCGCGGCGATCGAGGAAGGGCGCGCGGTATACGACAACATCCGCAAATTTCTCACTTACATTCTGACTTCCAACATTCCCGAGATAGTGCCCTACCTGGCTTTCGTGCTGCTGCGCATTCCCCTGCCGCTGACCGTGATCCAGATCCTGGCGGTGGATCTTGGCACCGACATGCTGCCGGCGCTCGGCTTGGGAGCTGAGCAGCCCCATCCGGCGGTGATGAAAAAACCGCCGCGACCACGCCGCGAACGCCTGCTGAACTGGGCATTACTCGCCCGCGCCTACCTGTTTCTCGGGGTTATCGAAGCAGCGGCGGCACTAGCGGCATTTTTCTACGTGCTGCACGGCGCCGGCTGGCATAACGGGGAAGAGCTGGCGCGCCTCGACCCGCTCTATTTGCAGGCCACCACCGCCACCCTATCCGCCATCATCGCGATGCAGGCAGTCAACGTATTCCTCTGCCGCGACAGCCACGAATCGGCATTTTCCCCCGGCCTTGCCGGCAACCGCCTGATCCTCTGGGGTATCGCTGCGGAAATAGGCTTGATCCTGCTGATCGACTACACGCCGTGGGGCAATCTCGTTTTCGGCACCGCGCCGATCGGCGGCGAAGTATGGCTGTTCGTGATTCCTTTCGCCGTGGGAATGCTGGCGCTGGAAGAAATCCGTAAATGGCTGGCGCGGAAGGACTACACGTAGGACTTGAACGACTTGCGCTTGCCCGGCTTTTTCTTCTGGATCACCACGCCCTTGACCGCTTCGATCCCGGCAATCTCATCGGCGGGATATTTCTCGTTGAGCGCTTGCAGGTAGTGGCGCCCATCCTTGATCCGCAATTGGCGGAAGGTGTATTCGTCGTTATGGAAAGCGACCACGAAAGAGCCGTCGCTGGCCAGGCCTTCCGGCTCTACCACGATAATGTCGCCGTCCTCGAATTCGGGCAGCATGGCGTCGCCTAGCACCATCAGCGCATAGGGTTCGGCGCCGGCGCAGTTGTCGACTTCTTCTTCGTCTTCCTCCTGCGCGGGAAAGATCGGAATAATTTTCTTAGGATTCATCTGCATTATTTCCCGGTTTTATTTACCCTTTAAATTATACTTTGGTAATGGCAAGCGGCCCACTCATATGATCAAGCGTATTCCCACCGAGCAACTCCAGCCAGGGATGTTCATCCACGACCTCAATTGCGGATGGCTGTCCCATCCTTTCGTGCTCAATCAGTTCAATCTCTCCGACCAGGCCGAAATCGACAAAATCGCCGGCTACGGTATCAAGGAAGTGTATATCGACACCCTGCTCGGCAGCGACGTGCCAGGCGCGCAAACACAGGC
>CALMWM010000137.1 GCA_937873435.1 uncultured Gallionellaceae bacterium | reverse complement strand
CTTGCTGGAGGACGTCATCGTCGCAGCGCCGTACCGCCGTCTCAAGGTTGGGCGGCGGCTGGTGCAATATCTGCGGCAATGGGCTGCGGAACAGGGTATCGTCCGCCTGACCCTGCTTGCCGATCGCAATAATGACGCGGCGTTGCGCTTCTACGAGTCCGAGGGATTCCGCAGCTCGGAGACGATGATGGTTTACCGCTATCACCTGGAACAGAACGGTGTGGCGGAGCGCTAAGAGCGGCGTCCAGGTTGTTAAATCATTTAAAATAAATGTTTCAAATTTAGCAGGTTATGCTAGGGGGTTCCCCGATGGTCGAGGTTTCGTTTCGTCATTATAGTTTGGCGCACTTCACATCGTTGGCTGCAACCTTGAGGGCGGTTGCAGATGCTAGTTCCAGTATTGATCGGCTATGAAAGATCGCGGTTCGAACCACAATAATGAATGGGAGGGTGCATGGCTCTGTTTCAAAATCTCAAACTGTCGCAACGTTTTGCCGTACTGATCGCGATTTTCACGCTCGGCTTCGTTGTCTACGGCGCCTGGTCGTTCATGACGCTCAACGAACTCAAGGTCAACGGGCCGCATTACCTGCGTATCGTCCAGGGTAAGGATTTGGTTGCCGACATCCTGCCGCCGCCGGAGTACATCATCGAATCCTACCTGGTCAGTATGCAGCTGCTGGATGCCGCCGAAAAACCGCAGCAGGATAAGCTGATCGAGCGCTTCAAGGCGTTGAAGACCGATTACGACACGCGCCACGAATTCTGGCTCAAGGAAGGGCTGGAGAGCGGGTTGAGCGAGATATTTCTCAAGCAGGCGCATGAACCGGCGCTGGCTTTCTACAAAACGGCTTTCGACGAATTCATCCCCGCCGTGCAAAAAGGCGAACACGAAGCCGCCGTGGCGGCGATGGCGCGCATGAAAACGGCTTATGAAACGCACCGCCTGGCTATCGACCAGGTAGTGGAAATCACCAACAAGCGCAACGAGACCGACGAGGCGCAGGCAAAAGCGCGCATTCAGACAGCCAGCATGTTGCTGCTGGCGATCCTTGTGGCTTCGCTGGGAGCGAGCGTCGTCGTCGCCGCCTCGATTGCCCGCGGCTTGCTTGCCAGCCTCGGCGGCGAGCCGGAATACGCGGTGAAGATCGCCCATGCCATCGCCGATTGCGACCTGACCGTGAACGTCGAAACCAAGCCCGGCGACGATGCGAGTTTGCTGGCCGCGATGAAAAACATGCAAGGCGGCCTGTCGCAAGTCATCTGCAACGTCAACGGCAGCATCGGCCAACTCGCACAGGCAGCATCGCGCCTCTCGGCCTCGGCAGGGCGCGTCGCCGCGAGCTCGGAGCAGCAGCACGACGCCACCCAATCGATGGCCGCCGCAGTGGAGGAAATTTCCGTCGGCATCGAGCAAATTACCGAAAATGCCAATGAGTCCCGGCAAGCCACCCTGAAATCTGGCGAAATGTCCGAACAGGGCGCGCGGATAGTGAGCGAGGCGACCCAGGAAATGGCGAAAATCGCCGATTCAGTGAATCACTCATCCCAGCATATCCAGACCTTGGGCGAACACTCCGGGAAAATTTCAGAAATCGTCAACGTGATCAAGGACATCGCCGACCAGACCAACCTCCTGGCGCTGAACGCGGCTATCGAAGCCGCCCGGGCGGGCGAACAAGGGCGCGGATTCGCGGTGGTGGCGGACGAGGTCAGGAAGCTGGCCGAAAGAACCTCCCAGTCGACCCAGGAAATCAGCGCGATGATCGACAGCATCCAGAAAGGCACCCACAGCGCGGTCGCCAGCATGGCGGACGGCCACGGCAGGGTCGACGAAGGGGTGAGGATGGTCACCCTGGTCAAGGAATCGATAGACCGGATGAAGGAAAACGCCGGCCACATCATCGCCGAGGTCAGCGGGATTTCCGATGCCTTGCGCGAACAGAGCTCGGCGCACAACCAGGTCGCCGACAGCGTCGCCAGGATCGCCGAAAAAACCGAGGCGAACAACCTGGAGGTCAACGCTATCGCCAAGGACGCCATCGAGCTGGAACAACTCTCCGCCGCGCTACAGGCTTCGGTCAGCCGGTTCAGGGTGTAACTCACGTTCTCGCAATCAGGGGGAGGGCTGAGTAGCGCATCGCAATCTGGAAATTTGCTGTCGCCCAGAGGTGCCAATTGGCTATCAGTCGTGCATGGACGATTTCGAGCGGGAATTAAATGATGCGAAAAATTGCATTGGTGTTTGTTTGAAAATGCGTGAATGTCTCAGTTGTGCCATTTGCGGTCATACAAGATACTAGAAATGGCCGGCAGAGATATGGAGAACAGCGGCCATTCAGTAATGCAATGGATGGGGATTTGCAGCATCAACGTTTGAATTCATCGGCATAGCGCGGCTTTATGTGCAAGCGGGCGGCATATCGCTCAATACATGCGGTTCTTGTATAGCTTGAGATTGTGTTCTTTCGCCACTGCCACGAGCCGCTCGTAAACCTTGTTGTAGTCGTCGATGGACCTCATTTGCGACCACTGAGAAAGCAGTTTCTCCTTCTCTTCCTTTTCGATGTAAGGAGTGATGATGAGTATGTGTTGCTTGAAGTCGGTGATGGCGTTTAGAACGATTACCTCACCAGATATTTGGACTAGGCCATAAAGGATATATAAGGGGATAACGAATTGGATAAAGAAGTAAGCGACCTTCTTCATCCAAGCCTGTGACTCCTTTTTCTCCGGTTCGTCATCTGACGTTCCAAGAAGACTCTTCTT
>CALMWM010000136.1 GCA_937873435.1 uncultured Gallionellaceae bacterium | reverse complement strand
TTCCGCCATCGGTGGCTCACCACGCGAGCCACCAACACGGTTTGCGAACACAGCCGATTTTTTTGTTTCAACCTCTAGGCTTCCGTCACGGCATAAATTCATTTCTTCTGCCAACCCCGGCCACTAGCGGCTGCTCACTCGTGCGAAAACAGCGGGATTGGAGGCAACAATGACATCAACGTATTGCTTTGCCTTGAGGAAGCGATCCGTTTGGTTAGAAGCATCGCTGCGGAGCTTCATCATTTCATCAAACAGTTCGCGTTCGCGTTGGGCGACTTGGTCTGGTTTGGTGACAGAATTCACACCGGAAAACGCGCTTCTGGCAGCTTTTAAAGCCGCTTCACCATATTTCGCAGCCAGTTCATCGGCGATAATCGGAGCAAGTTGTTGGGCCACTATTTGCATGGCACCAGGTGAACTCTGCACATCTCTCATCATCTTGAGCAACGGAGCTGAGACTGAACTTATGAAACGCCTGTGCTCCGCGGTAAACCCGCAATCAGTTGAGTTACAGGTAGTAAGCAAATCAATGATGGAACCTGACTGGACGCCATTGGATTCATCGGCACTTCCGAATAACATCCGGTTGGTGTAACCCAGCGTTCCTTCAAACGTCAAAGGTGTTCCACTGAGAGCTAAATGGGTACACCCGTCACGGGCCGTATCGCCCAGACAATCGTAATAATTCATTGGTTTTTTGGCGGAACCGTCGCGCAGATCGTACAAGCCGATAATGCCTGCCCTCCATGATCCATCGGGCGGTTTAATGGTGCCATCCGAGTTGGAATTGATATCGGATTTGCTGCTTGGCATGATGACTGTACCAAGCATGCTCATGACCAGTTGATTGCCCATCGTCGGGTCGGCATCCCCTCCCGTGGCAGGATTTCCGAGAAGCTGTCCTGCGTTGCTGTCTGAAAGTGCTTTCCACACTAGATTTCCACACGGGCCACAATCACCACCAGCTTTTTGCGTCGGGGCGGTGGGATCGGTGAACAGGCCGTTAAGTCCTTCGAATAAATCGTCTACCGCACCCGTTACCGTATTCACGGCATTTGACGCGGTATTCGCAAGTTCTGTTCGCGCATCTGGATCGGTAAAACTTTTCACAATTTGATTTGATATGGCGCAGGTATTCTTCAGCATGCTGTTCAACTGCTGGAGCTTGTTCTGAAAGTCCTCCATGATCTTGCCCAATTGAGGGTTGATCGCATCGATGGCGAGCTTGAACGCGGCACCGACGGCACCGGAAGCAATCTGCCGGAACAACGCGGGTAGCTGGTCCGATTTGATGAAAGTGAAAGAACCTCCATATAGGTCGATTCCGCCACATCCTGCAGAGAACCGCGGTGGGTCGAAGGCCACCAAGTTTATGTTACGGATCGGGGCACGTAGCGCCGCTCCGCCACCGACAAATCCACCGCGCGTCTGGCTGTTGTATGCTTGAGCAGCGGTGACATTGTTCATGAACATGCCATCAAGGGCATCCTGCAACCCGGCCTGGGCTGGCGCCATAGCCATTGCAAGCGCAACAGCCACCACTATTGCTTTAATGCCTTGGCTTCGTCCGTGCTCAAATGTCATTTTCGTCATTTGGCGCCTCCTTCCCTTTCCTGTGTTGTTGAGTCCACTGCCGGACTTCCATCCGCGCACAAATTCATTTCAGTCCCAGCCCAGTAGGTGATTGTTTGGCCTTCGCGCGTTGGGACATTTGGCACTGAAACCAAAATGCGAACTCGCCCGCATCCATTCTGAGAAAACAATTTTTTCACCTGGGCAGAAGCCACGATATCCCCACCTGCCGAATGTGTGGCTCTTCGAAGCTCATCACCATCTTGCCCAAGGATTCCGGTATGCAGCATCATCGGATGTTCAAGCGCCTGTTTGGTCAATTCTCCAAGGCTCACGGTCGGAGTTGGATCGGCCTGTGCGGTGAAAGGAGTAAGAAGGAAAATCAGTGTTGCCAAGGTTGTTTTCATTTCTGCCCCCCATAAAAGTTTTGGATTTTTTCGATTGCCCTTGTGGTCATTTTTCCTCCGGTGGCCGCGGCATCAGGCATCTGAACATTGTCCATAATCTCCTTCATGAACTCCGACATGTCCATCTGGGAGAAATCAAGCTGCGCCAGCTGTGCTGCCGTGTACCCAGAGCAGTCCGGCGACTCGCCGCTACCCCACGTTTTGCCGATTTGCGCCCGGCCCTGTTCCTGGATGATTTTGCCCAGGCGGGAGTTGAAGCAGCAAAAGGTTTGCGTCGTTTCGAGACAGCCAAGAACTGGCACCTTGTTGGAACAATAAGGGTCGACGAAATGGCAAAGGTTCTGGCCGCGCTTCATGCCCAGCATTTGCTCGTCCTGGGTGCAGCTCATGAGATCCGTGATGATCATGACGGCTAGTGACACGCCGAGCATGGCTGGATTGAAGTACATGCTGCCACCGAAGAAGCTACCAGGTGCGCCGATGCCAATATTCGTCATTCCCATGGTTACTTCTGGTACGGTCGCACCCGCTGTCCACGTCACACCATAAAGCGACAAAGAAGGTGTAAACGATCCGACCAAAGGTGCTCCTGCATTGATTGCCTGATCGGCAGCAACATAAGCTTCCGTAGCCTTATTGACGAGGAAAGGGACATTCGAGTTATACATAAAGTCGTACATGTATGGACTCGCTTTGGCGAAAGCATAGCCGCCGGCATTCGATACCCCCTGCCCCACCATCGAGCCGATGATATTCGAATTGCTCATCCCGGCGCCGCCTTGCACGTCCGTCTTGCAGCACTTCTTGAGTCCGCTGTATCCCTCGGCGCAACGCCCGTCAAAGCCCTTGAATAGCTCCAGGG
>CALMWM010000135.1 GCA_937873435.1 uncultured Gallionellaceae bacterium | reverse complement strand
GGCGTTCATTCTACAGCACTGTTACAGCGACGTCTGCTTAGTGAGCAGCCGGCTTGAACAGCTTGGACTTGTCAACGATATCCACATGTTCGCGCTTGAAGCAGGTCCATGTCTTGGTGGTCTTGTCATAGATCGAGTTAACGAAGCACTTCCAGTTTTCCTCATCGACAAAGTTTTTGTCCATGCGGTAGTAGAAGCCCGGGTAGCGGGATTCTTCACGGAACTGGATGTGTTTCATGTGGGCTTCCGCCGTCAGGATGCGGTGGTAGTTTTCCCAGGCGCGCAGCAGTTCGTGCAGATCCTTCGCACGCATCTTCTCAGCGTCTTCCTTCAGCATGCCCAGCTTTTCTTCAGCAACGGCGAGCATCTTGTCGTTGGTGGTGTAGTAGGTACCCACGCCAGCAACGTACTCGTCCATGATCTTTTGCAGGCGGAACTGCAACATCTTCGGCGTGATGTAGTTGGGATTCACGTCGATAGCAGTGGTGTAGTTCTTGAATTCCAAGAAGTTACGCACCGGCTTGTAGATCTCGTCAACCAGAGCAGCAGCGTCGGTATCCAACTCAACCTTCATGTCCTTGTTGTCGAGGCAGTACTTCACCATCGCCTTGGCAGCCAGACGGCCTTCAGCGTGCGAACCGGAGGAGAACTTGTGGCCGGATGCGCCCACGCCGTCGCCGGCGGTGAACAGACCCTTAACCGTGGTCATTGAACGGTAGCCCCAGTTCCAGCCCTTCGGCAGGTGTGCAGGAACGCCATCCTTGGCTTCATCGGTAGGTGCGCCAACGTCTTCAGGACCGGATACCCAGATACCGCAGCAACCGGAGTGGGAACCCAACAGGTACGGTTCGGTCGGCATCAATTCGGAGTTCTTCTTCTCCGGCTCGATGTTCTCACCAACCCAGATACCGCACTGGCCGATACACATGTCGAGGAAGTCTTCCCAAGCTTCTGCTTCCAGATGCTTAACTTCTTTCGGAGTCAGGGTTTCGCGCAGCTTGGCGAGGGCGGTAACGGTGTCCATGTAAATCGGGCCGCGACCTTCCTTCATTTCCTTCAACATCAGGTGGTTACGCAAGCAGGAAGCCGGAACGGCAGCTTGGCCGTACGGAGGGTAGTCGTTCAGCAATTCCTTGTTCTTGACCATGTACACTTCGCCGTTGGCGTTGGTGGCTTGGGCCTTGAACAACAGGAACCAAGCGCCGACCGGGCCGTAGCCGTCCTTGAAACGGGCCGGAACGAAGCGGTTTTCCATCATCGTCAGTTCGGCACCAGCTTCAGCAGCCATGGTGTAGGTCGAACCGGCGTTCCACACCGGGTACCAGGCGCGGCCTTGACCTTCGCCTACGGAACGCGGACGGAACAGGTTAACGCAACCGCCGGCGGCCAACAAAATGGCCTTGGCTTTGTATACGTATACCTTGTTTTCGCGGGTGGAGAAACCAACAGCACCGGCGATGCGGTTCTTGTCGTTCTTGTCGTTCACCAGCTTAACGATGAAGATGCGCTCTTGAATGCGGTCGGAACCCAGAACCTTCTTGGCGGCTTCAGCAACGATCCACTTGTAGGATTCGCCGTTGATCATGATCTGCCATTTGCCGGAACGCACGGGCTTGCCGCCGTCCTTCAACGTGGGCAAACCTTCCTTGATGGAGTCAGCGCCGTCGTGACGAACGCCGTCAGCGTCAGTCTTCCAGATCGGCAGACCCCATTCTTCGAACAGGTGCACGGATTCGTCAACGTGACGGCCCAAGTCGTAGGCCAGATCGTCGCGGGTGATACCCATCAGGTCGTTGGAAACCATGCGGGCGTAGTCGGCGGGGTCTTGCGCATCGCCGATGTAGGTGTTGATTGCGGACAGACCTTGAGCTACGGCTCCGGAGCGATCCATAGCGGCCTTGTCGACCAGCTTGATCTTCAGATCGATGCCGCTATCAGCCTTGGCGGCTTCGGCCCAGCGCATGACTTCATAAGCGGCGCCGCAGTTGGCCATGCCGCCACCGATCAGAAGAATGTCAACTTCTTCTTGAACGACTTCAGGATTTTCAAAAGTTCCAGACATTGTTATTACCTTTCAATGTTCGTTAATAATATCCAGTGGCCGCTGTTACTTGCGGATCAACTCGGCAGGGTTGCCAGCACGGTAACCGCTCATTTCGTTGAAGAAGCCAGACTTGGAGATGTTGGCCATCACTGCAGTGGGCTTGCCACCGTAAGGGTTGATGGAGCCTTCTTCAGTGGTGCGGATCGGGAATTTGAAACGCTTGATATTGCCATTGCGGAACTTGATGGTCCACATGATGGAGTCGGCGCCGCGCAACGGCTGAACGGAACCGCCCAGAGGCACGATGTCGGCGTAGTGACGGCATTCAATGGCTTGCTGCGGGCAAATCTTCACGCAGGAATAGCACTCCCAGCACTGCTCCGGTTCTTGATTGAAAGCGCGCATGGCGTGGCCGGTTTCAGAACCGTCCTTGTCCAGCTTCATCAGGTCATGCGGGCAGATGTACATGCAAGCGGTTTTATCGCCGCCCTTGCAGCCGTCGCATTTGTCAGTACGAACAAAAGTTGGCATTGCTTTTACTCCTCAGTTATTACAAGCTGCTAATGAACATGGTCAGTCGCTTGCGTGACCGACCAACCTTTAAAAAACTACTTGGCGGAATGGCCTTTCAATTCCACCTTTACGTTCTGCTCGGCGGTAAGGCCGGCGTAGTACTTTTGCAGAACCTTGGCCACTTCGGGACGGCTGAATTCGACTGGCAGGTCCTTGCCTTCGGAAAGCATTGAACGAACTTTGGTGCCGGACAGCAGAATGCGGTCGTCCTTGGTGTGCGGGCAGGTGCGCTGCGAGGCCATGCCGCCGCACTTGTTGCACCAGAAGGTCCAATCGATGTTCATGTTCACAGTTTCGAGCGAACCCTTTGGGATGTCATCGAAAATCTTCTGTGCGTCGAACGGGCCGTAGTAGTCACCCACGCCGGCATGGTCACGACCGACGATCAGGTGCGAGCAACCATAATTCTGACGGAACAGAGCATGCAGCAGGGCTTCGCGTGGGCCGGCGTAGCGCATGTCAAGCGGGTAACCTGCCTGGATCACGGTGTTGGGGGCGAAGTAATTTTCGACCAACACGCTGATGGCTTCGGAGCGAACTTCTGCAGGAATGTCTCCCGGCTTCAGTGCGCCCAGCAGGGAGTGAACCAGCACGCCATCCATGGTCTCGATGGCGATCTTAGCCAAGTACTCATGCGAGCGGTGCATCGGGTTGCGAGTCTGGAAGGCAGCAATCTTGGACCAGCCCATTTTCTCGAACATGGCACGGGTTTCTGCAGGCGTCATGAACTGATCGCCGTACTCTTCCTTGAATGTGCCGGTAGACAGCACCTTGACCGAGCCAGCAAGGTTGTATTTACCTTGCTCCATGACCATCTTGACTCCGGGGTGCTCCATATCGGTGGTCTTGTAGACCTCCATACACTCGTGGGCCTTGTCGATAGTGTACTTTTCGGTCACTTTCATGGTGCCCATGATTTCGTCGTTTTCGGACGAAATCAAGGCAATGTCATCACCGGCTTTGATGCTTTCGTCGTCAGTCGACAGGGTCACCGGAATCGGCCAGAACAAGCCGCTCGCCATTTTGTAGCCGTCGCATACGCCTTGCCAGTCAGCATGAGTCATGAAGCCGTCGAGCGGAGTGAATCCGCCAATTCCTAACATGATCAAGTCGCCGGTTTCACGCGATGACATTTTAACCTTGGGCATGGATTGGGCGCGCACCAATTCCTGTTTCTGTGCTTCGCCGCTCAACAGAAGGGGTTTCAGTTCACCGCCGCCATGCGGCTTAACGAGTTTGGACATGATTCACGATCTCCCGACGAGAATATCTGTTATTGAAGTCCGGGCAGAATAGCATTGGATGATGTGGCGCAATATTCAATTAATTTTATTCTTCTATAAGAAATATTTTTTAGGCTCATTGCGGCGATTCACCGCTGTGAGAAGGACATTATGTTAGCGTAAAATAGCGCATTTTTGATGCAATTAAACTGAAATTATTGGAAATGACATGGTAAGAACTCGTTTCGCTCCCAGCCCTACCGGCTATCTTCATATCGGCGGCGCACGAACCGCACTGTTTTCATGGGCTTATGCGCGCAAGCACAAAGGCAGCTTCATATTGCGCATCGAGGATACCGATCTGGAGCGCTCCACACCTGAATCAGTGCAGGCGATTCTCGACGGCATGGCCTGGCTCGGTCTGGATTACGACGAAGGCCCGTTGTACCAGATGCAACGCATGGATCGCTATAAAGAAGTGATTCAACAATTACTCGATGAAGGCAAGGCCTACCATTGTTATGCCAGCAAGGATGAGTTGGATGCGATGCGCGCCAAGCAGGAAGCCGCAGGCGTGAAGCCGCGCTACGACCGGCGCTGGCGCGATTCCTCGGCGACGCCACCGGCTGGCGTTGCACCGGTGGTGCGTTTCAAGACGCCGCTTGACGGCGTGGTGGTTATAGACGATCTGGTCAAAGGCCGCGTCACCGTGCACAACAGCGAACTGGACGACCTGATCATCGCCCGTTCGGACGGCACGCCAACCTACAATTTCAGCGTGGTAGTTGACGATTGGGATATGCAGATCACCCATGTGATTCGCGGCGACGATCACCTCAACAACACGCCACGCCAGATCAATATGCTCAAGGCTATCGGCGCGCCTTTGCCTCAATATGCCCATGTGCCGATGATTCTGGGCGCCGACGGTGAGCGCCTGTCCAAGCGCCATGGTGCGGTGAGCGTGATGCAGTACCAGGAAGACGGCTACCTGCCTGAAGCCTTGCTCAACTATCTGGCCCGCCTGGGGTGGGCGCGCGGTGATGAAGAGGTGTTCGGCATGGATCAGTTCGTCGAATGGTTCAATCTCGAAGCCATTTCCAAGTCACCGGCCAAGTTCAACCCGGAAAAACTGCTGTGGATTAACCAGCAATACCTCAAGAGCGCCGATGACCAGCGTTTGGCTGAACTGGTCAAGCCCTTCATGCTGCGCGATTGCTGCGAATGCGACCCCGGCAAAGGCCCGGGGTTATCCGACGTGACGGCACTGCTCAAGGAGCGTGCCAATACAGTTGAAGAGCTGGCGGATGCTGCTGTGTATTTTTACCGGGTACTCGACCCGGCGCCGGAACTGCTTGTCCAGCACGTCGGTGCAGATAACTTGCCGGCGCTCAGGGACTTCGCGGAAAAACTACAAACCTGCGAATGGAATCGTACTGCGATTCATGATCTGATCAAGGCTACCGCCAGTGCGCACGGCTTGAAAATGCCCAAGGTTGCGATGCCGCTTCGTTTGTTGGTGACCGGTGAACCCCAGACCCCTTCAGTGGATGCAGTATTGCAGTTGATCGGGCGCGAAGAGGTGCT
>CALMWM010000134.1 GCA_937873435.1 uncultured Gallionellaceae bacterium | reverse complement strand
AGCGCTGGTTGGCGGGCGATGGAAAAGACCTGGCGGAAAAGCAGGCGCTGCTGGCTTGGATGACCGCTCCACGCCATGCGCGCCATTATCGCTGCGTTTACCTTTACGATCCGGCTGGCGAAATGCGCCTGGCCTCGAATGAGAACCTGTTCCCTTGCCCGCGCACACGATCCGCCGTGCTGGAAGCGATGCATTCCCGGCACGTGGTATTTCTCGACTTTCACGTCACCGCGGTGGCCGAAGAACCCCATCTCAGCCTGTTTGTTCCGCTGCTGGCAGAGGTAAACGGCGAAAAAGTCGCGATTGGCGCGCTGGCTTTTGAAATAGACCCGCGCCGCTTTCTCTATCCCTTGATCCAGTCCTGGCCGACACCCAGCCCCACTGCGGAAACCCTGCTGGTGCGCCGCGATGGCGACAGCGTAGTCTTCCTCAACGAATTGCGTCACAAGAAAGCCGCCGCCATGTCATTGCGGCTTCCGCTCAGCGAAACCGCCTTACCCGCAGTCGGGGCGGTGCGCGGCAAGGAAGGCGCTTTCGCGGGCCGGGATTACCGCGGCGTCGAAGTGCTCACGACATTGCGCAAAATTCCGAATTCGCCCTGGTTCCTGGTGACCAAGGTCGATCGCGCCGAAGTGGAAGCGCCGTTGCGAGAGCGCGCCATCATGGTCGCCTCGGTCTGCGCCGTACTGATCGGCCTGAGCACGTTCGCGGCGACCCTGTTGTGGCGGCAGCAACAGATGCGCTTCAACCTGGCGCGCCATAAGTTCGAGGAGGATCTACTGCACAAGGCCAATCTCGAACTGGAATCGCGAGTGGCTGATCGCACCCGCGAACTGCAAGTGGAAATCGCCCAGCACCGCCTCACCGAAAGCGCGCTCCAGAAAAGCCTGGAGGAACTGGCGCATTCCAACGCCGATCTGGAGCAATTCGCCTACATCGCTTCGCACGATCTGCAAGAGCCGCTCCGCATGGTGGCGAGCTATGTCCAATTGCTGGCACGGCGCTATCGCGACCGGCTGGATCAGAATGCCAACGACTTTATCGGGTATGCAGTAGAAGGCGTAACCCGTATGCAGCGCCTGATCAACGACCTGCTCACCTTCTCGCTGGTCGGCAACGGCGGCGACCTGGAAATGACCGACTGCAACCAGGTGTTGGCCGAGGTGCTGATGAATCTGCGCCCGCTGATCGACGAAAACCAGGCGGTTGTCACGCAGGACTTGCTCCCTGTCTTTCCGGCAATCCACTCGCAAATCGGCCAATTGCTGCAAAACCTGATCAGCAATGCCGTCAAATTTCGCCGCGAGGAGCGACCGGAAATTCACGTCAGCGCCCGGCATGAAGAAAATGCCTGGATCATTTCGGTGCGTGACAACGGCATCGGAATTGAGCCACAATATTTCGAGCAGATTTTCATGATATTTAAACGCTTGCATAGCCGCGAAAAATATTCCGGCACCGGCATCGGCCTGGCGATCTGTAAGCGCATCGTCGAGCGCCATCATGGGCGCATCTGGGTCGAATCGGAATATAACAAGGGGACGACCATCCATTTTTCGCTCCCCGATAACAACGAAGGTGACAAAACATGACACACGACCAGATCATCCACGCGGTAGACGTCCTGCTCATCGAGGACAACCCCGGCGATGTACGGCTTACCCGCGAGGCGTTGAAAGAAGCGCGCATTTCGGTAAACCTGCATGTCGCCTACGACGGCCTGGAAGCCATGAAAATGCTGCACCAGGAGGCACCCTATAGCGGCCTGCCGATGCCCGACCTGGTACTGCTCGACCTCAACATGCCCAGGATGGACGGGCGCGAGGTGCTGCGCCGGATCAAGACCGACGCGAAACTCAAACATATTCCGGTGGTGATTCTCACCACTTCCGGGGCGGAAAAGGACATCGCGCAAGCTTACGGTCTGCACGCCAATTGCTATATCACCAAACCGGTGGAACTCGATCAATTCATGGAAATCGTCAAGTCGATCGAGGGCTTCTGGCTGACCGTAGTCAAACTGCCGAAAAACCCCACCCAATGACCGACGGCGAACCTATCCGCGTCCTGCTGGTAGAGGACAACCCCGGCGACCGGCGCCTGATCCTCGAAGCGCTGGCCGAGGTGAGCTATTCCCGCATCCAGCTGGAACACGCAGACTGCCTGCAAGCCGCGCAGGACACCCTGGCAAGCACGGAATACGACCTCATCCTGCTGGATCTGTCGCTGCCGGATAGTCATGGTCTGGAAACGGTAGAAAGAACCGAAGATGTGGCACCGGATACCCCGATCGTCATCCTTACCGGGCTGGACGATGTCAACATCGGCATTCAGGCAGTGCGTGCAGGCGCCCAGGATTACCTGGTCAAGGGCGAAGTCACCGGCCACCTGCTGGTGCGCGCTATCCGCTATGCGATAGAACGCCACCGCATGGAGGCCGCGCTGCGCATCCTGTCGCTGATCGACGAACTTACCGGTCTCTACAACCGGCGCGGTTTCATGACGCTGGCGGAACACCAGTTGCGGGTGTCGCACCGCAAACAAAGCATTTTTTACCTGATCTTCGCCGACCTCGACGGCATGAAAACCATCAACGACACTTACGGCCACAAGGAAGGCGATCAAGCCTTGATCCAGACCGCCCGGCTGCTCAAAAAAACCTTTCGCGGTTCGGACATCATCGCGCGCATGGGCGGCGACGAATTCGCCATCGTCGCCATCGAACCCGCTGCCAGCAGTACCGAACAAATCGCCCAGCGCTTCCAGGACAATATCGCGCAATACAATGCCACACACAGCAAACCGTATGAACTTTCCATCAGCATCGGTGTTGTGGAAAGCGCGCCCACTGAAATGTGCTCAATCGAGGAAATGCTGGAACGCGCCGATACGCTGATGTATGCGCAAAAATCAGCGCGCAAGAAAAGCCGGGAATAGCAAGACGTCTACCACATACTCACCAGCATTCTGGTTCCCAGTACCAGCAGCAATGCGGCGAAAATCTTCTTCAGCTTCGCCACCGGCAGTCGATGCGCCAGCCGCGCGCCGAACGGCGCGGTCAGGACGCTGGCAACCACCAGTCCGGCGAGCGCCGGCAGGTAAACGAACCCCCAGCTATGTGGCGGCAATCCCGGCGCCGCCAGGCCGTTGAGCAGGAATCCCAGCGCCCCGGAGGCAGCGATCGGAAAACCGATGGCGGCGGAAGTGCCGATGGCCTGGTGCATTTTGATGTTGCACCAGGTCATGAACGGCACCGATAGCGTGCCGCCGCCGATCCCCACCAGGCTGGATACCCCGCCGATCACTCCGCCCGCCGCGAACAACCCGACCGCGCCGGGCAACTGGCGGGCAGCCTTGGGCTTGATGTTAAGCAGCATCTGGGCGGAGACGTAGTAAAGAAAGACGATGAAAAACGCCTTGAGGAAAAAGGTCGAAAGCTGCGCCGCCACCAGCGTCCCGAGCAGCGTCCCGGCCACGATCCCCGGCGCGATGCCGCGCACCACCCGCCACACCACCGCGCCATGCGCATGATGGGCGCGCAGACTGGATACCGAAGTGAACATGATGCTGGCGAGCGAGGTGCCCAGCGCGATGTGCATGATGTGCTCGGCGGGAAACGACTGTGCCGCGAAAATGAACACCAGCGCGGGGACGATCAGCAGCCCGCCGCCAACGCCCAGCAGCCCGGCAAGAAAACCGGCGAAGATCCCGGTGGCGAGATACAACAGCCAGAATTCCATCGCTACAAAATCCCCAGCACGAATTCCCATTCCCGCGGATCGAGCGGGGTGATCGACAGGCGATTGCCTTTTTGCAGGATGCGCATCCGTTCGAGTTCGGGATAAGTACGCAGCTCCTTGAGACTGACCAAGCGGGTTTTGCGCACCAGCTTCACATCGACATTGAACCAGCGCGGCACCTCCGGCGTGGCCTTGGGGTCGAAATATTTGTGCTGGGGGTCGAACTGGGTCTGGTCGGGATATGCCAGCTTGCTCACCTCGGCAATCCCGACGATACCCGGCTCGGCGCAATTGGAATGGTAGAAGAACACCGCGTCCCCCACCTTCATCTGGTCGCGCATGAAATTGCGCGCCTGGTAGTTGCGCACCCCGTACCAGGCGACGGACTGGCCGGGCAGCGCGGCGAGATCGTCGATACTGCAATCGGAGGGTTCGGATTTCATCAGCCAGTAACGCATGTAACTTCCTTTTGCATCCAAAGCTATATTCTAGCGCCCGGATGGAATGCCGCTCGAGCATGGCACTTTTATTTCAGAATTGGTTTTGCCGGTAATTTGGTCTTTTTGAAGAAATCTCTTCATCGAAAAATTCACGGAATGTGATTACGTTTGTCTTGCCGTTGTAGCAAGTTTCCTTCGATTTTTTCAGGGACTCAGGAACGACCAGATGAATTCCCTGATTATTCATATCATCTATAGCAGCCGAAGAGACACGATCATCGACGGTTGCCAAGAATAGTGCGCAGTTGAATTTCTCCATTGTCACCTGTTTCCAGCGCTCACGAAGGGTGGTTTTTGCCGAGAGAACCATCGCCTCTTCGAACGTCCTTTTTTTAGTTTTCAGTACCACAAGGCTAGGCAACACGAAGTCTGGGCGGCGACCTCCTGTTACAGCCTGCTCTTCAAAAGCAATCCGGCCATCACGAAGCAGCCTTGAGATGTGCTGTTCAAAAGAACGGCCCGCGCGCGATTTTCGGTGCTGGCTTGCGCTCAAGAAGGTTGCGTCCAAATCGGGAAATCCGCGCACGACGGAAGAAACAATATCCGTTCCACCGCTGGTGATGACTCGAATTTAGTAGATGTCGAAATTGGGGGATAGCGAATAATCCCACTTAGTTACGGCTTGGAACGTTTTAAGCAAACTCGACAAAGCGCCAAATAGTGGCAAAGATTTTCTTTCATCGTCACTCGCCGCTCGTAGCGCTACAAACTCATGCAACGCATGATCATCACAATTAGGACCGCCAAATTCCCAAAGTTCTTGGTACAAAGCTGGGATGCTAACCTGCTCTGCAACGAAATATGTATCCGATTCCAAACAGGCGCGTAATACCGCTATGTCGTTTTGCGATGGAACACCTGCTAGAAGAATTTCTCCCCAAGCCTTATAGTTTGATGCGTCGCGGTAAAGGTACTCAAATATGCAACACTCCCTTGGAGCGTCACTGGGTATCCCCGTCTGCTTTTTAGTGAGTTGCATAGCGCTATTTCCTGTTGTCCACGAAGAGTTCATTCCTATGCCAAGCGATAAACTCGGCTTGCGGTGCGAAGCGTTCTGGTGGCTCAATCGTGCGACCATTTAACGGTAACAGAACCTCTATGACAAAAGCTTCGTTCTTCCGTTTTAGTTCTTCCGAGACAACGATCTTGAAGTCATCAGAAAGCGTTATTAGCCCCTTATCAAAAGCTCTGTCATGAATCGCCGAAAGACACAGGCCATTACTTGGATTTAGGCGATTCGCCTTGTCTTTGCTCCACGGCACAATATGGCTGGCAACCAATAGGCGCGACTCGGACAGTCCAGACATACAGCAACGCCCCCGATAGCTGCTTAGTACGGCACGGCGAAAAAAATGCTCGGCGTCAGCTACAATCCAAGAATGGAAAACGGAGACAAAGTTCTTCAGCAGATCGCGAAGGAATTAAATAAAGAAGATGATTTTGAGCTTACTCAGGTGGCCGTATTTTTCGGCGAACCGAATAAGACCGTAAGCGATCCCTACTTTAACGGAGATGGACCGGAAAGATCTGGCTGCACTTTTTGCGGTTC
>CALMWM010000133.1 GCA_937873435.1 uncultured Gallionellaceae bacterium | reverse complement strand
CAATCACGGCGCCCAGCAGCACGACCAGCCATGACAGGTACACCCATACCAGGAAGATCGGTAACGCAGCGAATGCGCCGTAAACCAGGGTGTAGGTAGGGAACTGGGTAAGGTAGAGGGTGAAAAGCTTTTTCATCAATTCGAATGCGATGCCTGCCACGATACCTGCTGTCAGCGCGTGAGGGAACTGCACTGGGCGGTTGGGAACGCCCAGGTATAGCAGGGTGAGGGCGGTGATGGTCAACCCCAGCGGGGTCAGGTCGAGCGGCAGGCCGCCGACCGGCGTGAGGCCTTTTGCCCAGCCGAACGACAGGCTGATCAGGTAGGAGGTCAGCGACAGGCTGGCGCCCACCAGCAACGGCCCCAGCGTCAGCACCGCCCAGTAGATCAGGAAACGCTGGAGCAAGGTGCGCCGCTTGCGCACGCGCCAGATGACATTGAACGCATTGTTGATGGTCAGCATCAGCATGAATGCGGTGAGTACCAGCATGGCGACACCCACTGCGGTGAGGCGCGCGGCCTTGTCGGAAAACTGGGTCATGTACACCGAAATGATTTTCCCCGCCGATTCCGGCACCATGTTGGTGAGCAGGAAAATCTTGATCTGCGCCATCATGTCGCCGAATACCGGGAAGGCGGAGAATACCGTGAGCGTGATGGTAATAATCGGCACCAGCGACAGTAGCGTGGTGTAAGTCAGGCTGGCGGCGACCTGCTGGCAGCGGTCTTCCTCGAAGCGCCGGCGGATCAGGCGGATGAGCGGCAGTAGATCGGTCAGTGGGCGTGGCATGAATGTTATTATATGGGCAATTCCATGCGGGCGACCCTATCTTGAAAAAACTCGATTTGCTGCATTATCTCTCAATTGTTTCCCTGCTCGGCTTGATCGCATTGGGGCTGGCTTGGGAGGGCTGGCTGGCGCCGTTGCGCCCGGGCGGCTCGGCGTTGGTGCTCAAGGTGCTGCCTTTGCTGCTGCCGTTGTTCGGTGTCCTGCGCGGCAGGGTTTACACTTACCAATGGGCGTCGATGCTGATTCTGCTGTATCTCGCGGAAGGGTTGACGCGCGCGCTGACCGACTCCGGCGTCGGGCGGGCGTTGGCGTTGGCGGAAGTACTGCTGGCGCTGATGTTCTTTTTCGGCAGTATTTTTTATGTGCGTGTTGCGGCGCGGGAGCTGCGGGAGAAAACTGCGCAGAACTAATACAAAATCGGGCCGTGTCCTGTAAAATAGTCCGTTACTTTATATCTACCAATATATCTAGGGGTGATTATGTCTGAAACGAGAAAATTCCGGTTGGTGACCCGTAGCGATTTCGACGGTTTGGTGTGCGCGGTTTTGCTCAAACATCTCGACATGATTTCCGAGATCAAATTCGTTCATCCCAAGGATATGCAGGACGGCAAGATCGAAATCGACGATAACGACATCACTACCAATCTGCCCTTCGTGCCCGGCGTGCATCTGGCGCTCGATCACCACGAATCGGAAACCATCCGCAATACCGGCGAGCGTCCCAATCACATCATCCATCCCGAGGCGCCTTCCGCGGCGCGCGTAGTCTACGATCACTTCGGCGGCCTCAAGGTGTTTCCCGCCGAGTGGGACGAAATGATGGCGGCTGTGGACAAGGGCGATGCGGCCCAGTTCAACCGTGAGGAAATTCTCCATCCGACCGGCTGGGTGCTGCTCAATTTCCTGATGGATGCGCGTACCGGCCTGGGGCGTTTCCGCGATTTCCGGGTGTCCAACTACCAGTTGATGATGGATCTGATCGACTACTGCAAGAATCACAATATCGGTCAAATCATGCAGTTGCCCGATGTGAAGGAGCGGGTTGACCTGTATTTCGAACACGAGGAAAAATTCAAGGATCAGTTGCAGCGCTGTTCCAAAATACACCAGAACCTGGTGGTACTCGATCTGCGCCACGAGGAAACCATTTACGCCGGCAATCGCTTCATGATCTACGCGCTGTTCCCGGACACCAATATTTCCATCCACGTGCTGTGGGGGCTGAAAAACCAGAATACGGTTTTCGCCACCGGCAAGTCGATCCTGAATCGCAGCTCGAAAACCAATATCGGCGAACTGATGCTGAAATACAATGGTGGCGGGCACCAGAACGCTGGCACTTGCCAGGTGGAAAACGACCAAGCCGCGCAGGTGCTGCAGGAGTTGATCGCCAAGATCAACGCCGACGGCTGATCCAGATAAGTAGAAACAGTTTTTAGTTTTGAGTGTTTAGTGTTGAGTTGTGGAATGCGCTTTGCGCATGACCTAATGCCGACGCGCAAAGCGCGGCGACATCAACTCAACACTAAAACATTCAAAACTGTTTTCGTTTTTCCATTTTATCATCAACGCAAGCAGGGCGACGGGGGAGACTCCGTCGCCTTTATTTTTCCGATGAGCGACAGCAAAAACATCTTCTCCTACCGCAAGTTCTGGGCGCAGCGTTTCGGTACCGCGCCTTTCCTGCCGATGTCGCGCGCCGAGATGGACGTGCTCGGCTGGGACAGTTGCGATGTCATCATCGTCACCGGCGACGCCTATGTCGATCATCCCAGCTTCGGCATGGCGCTGGTCGGGCGCCTGCTGGAAGCGCAGGGCTTTCGCGTCGGCATCATCGCCCAGCCGGACTGGCATTCGCCCGAGGCATTCAAGGTGCTGGGCAAGCCTAACCTGTTCTTCGGCGTCGCCGCCGGCAACATGGATTCGATGGTCAACCGCTACACCTCGGAGCGCAAGACGCGCTCCGACGATGCCTACACGCCCAACGCCGAGCCCGACAAGCGCCCGGATCGGGCGGTGATCGTCTATTCGCAGCGTTGCCGCGAGGCCTATCACGATGCGCCGGTGGTGATCGGCGGCATCGAAGCCAGCCTGCGCCGCATCGCCCATTACGATTACTGGTCGGACAAGGTGCGGCGTTCCGTCCTGCCGGATTCCAAGGCCGACCTGCTGATCTACGGCAACGCCGAGCGCGCGCTGGTGGCGCTGGCGCATCGCTTGGCGGCGGGCGATGCGATCAGCGAGATCACCGATTTGCGCGGCACTGCGTTCATGCGCAAGGGAAGGCCGGAAGGCTGGGAAGAAATCGACGCCAGCGATGTGGACAAGGCTGAAAGTCATGCCAAAATCGAGCGCGCTCATGCCGTGATCCGCCTGCCTGCCTACGAGCGGGTCAAGGGCGATCCGGTGCTGTATGCCCACGCTTCGCGCATCCTGCATCTCGAATCCAATCCCGGCAACGCGCGGGCGTTGGTGCAGCGCCACGGCGAGCGCGACGTGTGGCTCAATCCGCCGCCTGTGCCGCTGACCACGCCGGAGCTGGACGGCGTTTACGCGCTGCCGTTTGCCCGTCAGCAGCATCCCGCTTACGGCGACGCCAAGATTCCCGCCTTCGAGATGATCCGTTTTTCGATCAGCATCATGCGCGGCTGTTTCGGCGGCTGTACCTTCTGTTCGATTACCGAGCACGAGGGGCGGATCATCCAGAGCCGTTCGGAAGCCTCCATCCTCGGCGAGATCGAGGAAATCCGCGACAAGGCGCCGGGTTTTACCGGGGTGATTTCCGACTTGGGCGGGCCGACCGCCAATATGTACCGCCTGAAATGCAAGGACGCCAAGATCGAGGCGGCGTGCCGCCGCCTGAGCTGTGTCTATCCGGCGATTTGCGTCAACATGGGTACCGACCACAACCCGCTGATCGCGCTGTACCGCAAGGCACGGGCGCTGCCGGGAGTGAAGAAGGTGCTGGTCAGTTCCGGGCTGCGCTACGATCTGGCGCTACGCTCGCCGGAATACGTGAAGGAGCTGGTGACCCACCATGTTGGCGGTTACCTCAAGATCGCGCCGGAACATACCCAGGAACCCGTGCTCGCCAAGATGATGAAGCCGGGGATCGCCACCTATTACCAGTTCAAGGAGTTGTTCGACAAGTTTTCCAAGGCGGCTGGCAAGGAGCAGTACCTGATTCCCTACTTCATCGCCGCCCACCCCGGTACGACCGACGAGGATATGCTGGAACTGGCGCTGTGGCTCAAATCCAACGGTTTTCGTCTCGATCAGGTGCAGACCTTTTTGCCGACGCCGATGGCGCTGGCATCCACCATGTACCATACCCGCCGCAACCCCCTGAAAAAAATCACGCGCAGCAGCGAGGAGGTCGCGGTACCGCTGGGCGGGCGCACGCGTCGCCTGCACAAAGCGTTCCTGCGCTATCACGATGCCGAAAACTGGCCGCTGCTGCGCGAAGCGTTGAAGGCGATGGGGCGTGCCGACCTGATCGGCAACGGCAAGCACCATCTGGTGCCATCCTGGCAGCCGGCGGGCAGTGGTGATGTGAGCACCCGCAAAGCCTCCCCCGGCAAGTCCCGTCTGCCGGTTGTTAACCCCCGTCCACGTGGCACCGGACAACGCTCGAAAAAATCCTCACGCTCTTGAACAGTGTGTAACCAACTGTTTTGAAAAGGGGTTGTCGGATAATGACAAGGTAATTTTTTCCTTTGACTTGACCACTATATGTTGATATAGTTTGTTAACTTTTGCGCTACATGTTGGGTTGAGGGCGCAAAATTTTGACATTCGGCAATCAGTCAGGAGAATGATCTATGCCATTCGCCAAAGCAAATTATTCCGAGACGTATTCGGAAGTGCGTCATACTCAGCCAAGACTTCGCGTTATCACTGGGGGGCGCGGCAACCCAAAAGGGGAATTGCGCAAGTCGCGGCGGATTCCTATCAGTTGTCGGGTTGAAATCAAGGCGCAAGACGGTTGGGAAATTCATTATGGCGTTACCCGCGATCTGAGCGTGGACGGGATCTGTTTCATCACCGATTATGTTCCGCGCTTCGGGCAGTTGCTGGAGGTTCACGTGATTCCGCCGCAAGGCTCGACCATCAAGCCGCTGCGTGCATTGATTCAAGTGAAGCGCTGTTCACAGGTTGTCGCCGGCAAGGAATACGAAGTCGGCTCTTCAATCATCAAGATTCGCGGCTAGTTTCAGGTTCAGGCTTCCTCGTCCACTGCGGTGGCGTTGTCCCCGTGTCGGCGATTCTTTTTTCTTCTCTCGATGCCGGATCGGGTTTCCAGCAAAAGATCCTCGGGTGTTATTCTGCGGCAAATGAGCCGGCGTTCTTCGGCTAGCCTCTTTTCTTCTGCCAGGGGTTCATGCGTAGCTTCCGTATCGCTCTCCTGTTGCGGGTAATATTCGGCGATTCGCGCCGGGAACAGTCGTTCCTTTACCGGGCGCACGGGCTGGCTGCGATATAATTCCTTGATCGTGGTGCTTTCCGGGACTTCGGCAAGGGGCGGCAGGCTGGGGGTGTATCTCATGGTTTCAATTCCGCTTGTCCATTGATACATATTATAGCGGTTGATAGGTTAACTTCTTGACTGTCATTGGATTTCCTAACGGTCATGGCGAACCGCTGTCCCATATGATGAAACAGCGATTCACCATGACCGTTTCCCTCTCTCCTAACTCTCTCCCGGAGGGAGAGAGGGGCGAAGTCTCGCTTCGCGAGTTGCGCGTTAAACCGTTATAATGCCGCTCTTTTTGCGCCACCAAGATTGTTGCCATGACCAGTTTCCACGAAGAAATCCAGCGCCGTCGCACTTTTGCGATCATCTCCCACCCGGACGCCGGTAAAACGACCATCACCGAAAAGCTGCTGTGGTTCGGCAAGGCGATCCAGATGGCGGGCGCAGTGCGCGCGCGCAAGGCTGATCGCCACGCGGTGTCCGACTGGATGGAGCTGGAGAAGCAGCGCGGCATTTCG
>CALMWM010000132.1 GCA_937873435.1 uncultured Gallionellaceae bacterium | reverse complement strand
CCCACGGCCATGCGCATGACGAGTCGTGCGGACACCACCACTAAAATGGGTTCCAGCCTGCCATGAATAACGCTGAAATATCCGAGATGCGTGCCCTGCGTTTTCGTTTGCCGCTGAGTGCCATTATTCTCGGCGCGCTTGGCCTGATCGTCCTGGCCGGCGGTTTTCTCGCGCTGGCGGGGCAGCTCAAACACCTGCATCCTTTGCTGAACCGCGATGGCGGTTTGGCGCTGGTGGTTTCCGGGATTGCGCTGGTTCTTTCGGGAAGTTTTCCGCTGGCTATCGCTTTTCTCGCGGCACAGCGCTGTCCGGCGGATTAAGCCTGGCGGAGCGACCGGGAGGTCGCTCCTACGTCTGATCAGTTGCTGCGCACGCCTTCCGGCAGGGTGATGTTCAATTCCAGTACGTCGTATTCGCCGTGCTTTTCAAGTTGAACCTTGATCAGTTCCCGGTCGACGTGGATGTACTTGGCGATGACCGCCAGCAATTCCTCCTGGAGAGCGGGCAGGTAATCAGGGGTGGCGGCGCCGCGTCCCGCGCGTTCGTGGGCGAGGATGATTTGCAGGCGTTCCTTGGCGATGACGGCGGTTTTCTTTTCGTCGCCGCGCAGGTATTCGAGCAGGCCAGAGATCATGGACATGTTAGCGGCCTCCGAACAGTCGTTTGAAAAATCCCGATTTCTCGGCGGTAATGAAGCGCATCGGCACTTCGTCTCCCATGAACCGCGCCACCACGTCCCGGTAGGCGTCGGCGACATCGCTCTTGTCGAGGTGTATCGCGGGGGTGCCCGAGTTGGATGCCTGGAGCACGGATTCCGATTCGGGAATCACGCCGATCAGCGGGATGCGCAGGATTTCCTGGATGTCGGTCACCGACAGCATTTCCCCGGCTTCCACCCGCTTCGGGTCGTAGCGGGTCACCAGCAGGTGTTCCTTGACCGGTTCCAGCCCGTCTACCGCGCGCTTGGACTTGGCGGCGAGGATGCCGAGGATGCGATCCGAGTCGCGCACCGACGATACCTCGGGATTGGTCACCACCAGCGCTTCGTCGGCAAAATACATCGCGGTGAAGGCGCCGGATTCGATGCCCGCCGGCGAGTCGCAGACGATGCAATCGAAAGTTTCCTTGAGTTCGTTGAGAATCCGCTCGACGCCTTCGAGATTCAGCGCATCCTTGTCGCGCGTCTGGGAGGCGGGCAGGATGTACAGGTTGTCGCAGTTCTTGTCCTTGATCAGCGCCTGTTTGAGCGATACTTCGCCGTTGATGACGTTGATGATGTCGTACACCACGTGCCGTTCGCAGCCCATGATCAGATCCAGGTTGCGCAGCCCCACGTCGAAGTCGATCACGACGGTTTTGTTGCCCCGCAGCGCAAGACCGCTGGAGAAGCTGGCGCTGGTTGTGGTCTTGCCCACACCGCCTTTGCCGGAGGTAACTACGATGACTTTGGCCACGTTTAAATCCCTGAACGAAATAACGCAATTTTACACGTAAAGCGCCGCGCAAAAAATCTCTAGACGGGCAAGGGCTGGAAAACCAGGCGCGAGCCGTCGAGATGGATCTGGGCCGGCTTGCCGCGCACGTTTTCGGGAATGCCGTCCTCGAATACCCGGAAACAACCGGCGATGGAAATCAGTTCCGCCTCCAGCCGCTGCACGAAAATCCGCGCGCCTTCGTTGCCGTGCGCACCGGCAATCGCCCGGCCGCGTAATGGGGCGTAGATGTGGATGTCTCCGTCGGCGATCAGTTCCGCGCCGGCATGGCCGGTGGCCAGCACCACCAGGTCGGCGCCCTCGGCGTAGATACGCTGGCCGGTGCGTACCGGTTTGTCGATGACCAGGGTCGGGCGCAGAGCGGGTGCTGTCTCCGGGAAGATTTCGTCGTCGCTGGCAGCGGCAGCTTGCCCAGGTTCTTGCGCAGCTGCTGCAAGCTCGGTTTCCGCCGGGTCGAATCCCGGCAGTTCCGGTTGCTTGGGGTCGTGGGCTTCGGCGGGGAGTTCGGGAGGGCTGGCCGGTTGCGCTGCCGCGCGCGTCGGGATGTCGGGGAACAGCCCCAAACCGGCTTGAACGGCGGCTTCGCGCTGCTCTGGGGAGCCTCCCAGTACGCCCGCAGTCCTCATGCCGTGGACGCGCATGAATGACGCCAGGTCGGCGAAGTCCGGGGTGATGCCGGCATCCGCGATGGCAGCGAGACCGAGCGCCATCGGGGTGTCGGAGAAGAAATCGGGGGCATGGGTGAGACGCGTCTCCAGCTGGCTCTTGAGCTGCTCCATGTCGGTAGTGTTGAGGTGGAGTACCAACAAGGGGAGATTGGCATTTTTTATTTTGAATGCCGGTTCTTCGCGGATCATGTTTTTTGGGTTTTCAGGAGGTTGTGAGCGGCTGCTGTATGCCGCCAAGTTGAAGAAATCCCAGCAGTTTAACGATGCGCCCACTGCTTTTCAATCGGCATGTGGGGGGCGCCGCATTGGTGGTGTCTAGCGTTCTCTATTGCGGGCCGGATGGCAACGACGGGTCGCCTGTTCGCCAGATTTCCATGACTTCCCCGGAAAGCAGCGAAGCCGGCTGATGGCCCAAATGCGATAAGCGGGTCATCACATTAATGTTCATCACGATATGAACACGGTTCCCCATTCGTGCATCCTGGAGCGCACGCAATTCGTCGATGATCGTTTTGTAATTCATCATTGCCTCCCTGTTGCTTGGCTCGGGGAATTCTGTCCGTCAGCGGTCAGCCGCGACTGATGGGTCATGGCCAGTACGAAGATACCTACCAGGAGCAGGAGAAAAATAATAGCTTTCATAATTCGTTTAACGGCATTTCAATCGCAATTATTACCCTTAATTTGGGTCGGGAATTGTTTTTTTCAATTTCGGCGTTATGCCTTGCCCTCAAACTGGCGAATGCCAGGCACTGTCATTGACCGGCCCGGTTCTCCAGTGTAACCAAGCTTGCTGTTAAATTTGATTAATTCGCCTATGTTCAGGCGTATTATTCGCAGGCGTTTTTGCGGATAGCTATCGATTCAGGGATGGATATGGAAAAAGTTGCGGTCATCGACTTTGAAACAACGGGGTTGTCGCCGGATATGGGCGACCGTGCCACCGAAGTGGCCGTCGTAGTGGTGGATGGCGGAGAGATCGTCGATCGCTACCAGAGCCTGATGAATGCGGGGGTACGCATCCCGGCATTTATCGAGGCGCTGACCGGCATATCCAATGCCATGATCCGCAAGGCGCCACCGGCAGCCGAGGTAATGGGC
>CALMWM010000131.1 GCA_937873435.1 uncultured Gallionellaceae bacterium | reverse complement strand
GGACGCTATCACAATAAGGTTGCGGCATTGCGCCCTTATTTCAGCGAATTCGCACTAATCCACTACCGCGTTCAGGTCGAGATCGAATGGCTCAAGGCCTTAAGCAAAGAACCCGAAATCGCCGAGATTCCCCCTTTCTCTACGGCAACGCTTGCACAACTGGATGCCCTCGCCCTCAATTTTTCCGAAGCAGATGCGGCTGCTGTGAAAACTATCGAAGCCACCACCAATCACGACGTGAAGGCGGTCGAATATTGGCTGAAACAGAGCTTGGCGGACAATGCCGAGGTCATGCGTGTAAGCGAATTTATTCATTTCGCCTGCACCTCGGAAGACATCAACAATCTTTCACATGCGCTGATGCTCAAAAGTGGACGGGAAGCCGTTTTGCTTCCTGCATTCGACAAATTACTTGGCAAGTTGAAAGAACTTGCCCATACATGGGCCGAGCTTCCAATGCTCGCACATACTCACGGGCAACCGGCCTCCCCCTCAACGGTAGGCAAAGAACTAGCCAACGTTGCCTTTCGATTGGAAAAATGTCGCGAACGCATAATTGCCGTCGAGATTCTGGGAAAAATCAACGGAGCTGTCGGTAACTACAATGCTCATCTCTCCGCTTATCCGGACTTTGACTGGGAAAGTTTTGCCAAAACATTCATCGAAAGCTTGGGACTGGCCTTCAATCCCTATACAATTCAGATTGAACCTCATGACTACATGGCCGAATTGTTCGATGCCTTGGCACGCGCCAACACCGTCCTGATTGATCTGGACCGGGATATATGGGGCTATGTATCGATGGGTTACTTCAAACAGAAAGTCAAAAAGGACGAGGTCGGCTCCTCCACCATGCCACACAAGGTCAACCCTATCGACTTTGAAAACTCCGAAGGAAACCTCGCCCTGGCCAATGCACTGCTGCGTTTCATGAGCGAAAAACTGCCGGTATCACGCTGGCAGCGCGACTTGACCGATTCCACTGTTCTGCGCAACATGGGGGTCTGCCTGGGCTATACCCTTCTCGGCTATGATTCCTGTCTTCGTGGCCTAGGCAAGCTTGAGGCAAATCCTCAACGTCTCAACGGAGACCTCGATGGCAACTGGGAAGTTCTGGCCGAGCCGATTCAGACTGTCATGCGCCGCTATGGCATTGCCAATCCTTATGAACAACTTAAGGAGTTGACACGCGGCAAGACCGGGATAACAAAGGAATCGCTGCAAGCCTTTATTGGCAACCTGGCCATCCCGGACGGAGAAAAACAACGTTTACTGGATATGACGCCACATAATTACATCGGCAAGGCAATCGAGTTGGCAAAGCGAATCTGAACTAAAAACAGGGAAGGGCTTGAGGCAAAGTATGCGGCCTCAAGCTCCAAGTCCTACGAATTGAGATGCTGCTTTGGATAGATACGTACAATCACGTCTATACTCTCAATCGCCATCCCTTCAGGCAATTTCGGCAAACCGGTTAGATGCAACTCGTCACCGTCGATGTCCGTCAGCACACCGGCAGCCAAATCATAGAAATGATGATGCACGTGAGTATTCGGATCATAAAAAACCTTGCTCGGATCTACAATTACCTCGCGTATCAATTTTCTTTTCACAAATAGATTCAGCGTATTATAAACCGTCGCTTTTGATGTTTCGCTGTGCTTGGTGTTGACCGCAGCCATGATCTGATCAGCAGACAGATGCTCTTGACGCGAAAACAACGCGTAAGCGATCTCAATGCGCTGGTGCGTGGGATTAATGCCAAATTCCCGCAGGCGATCTACTATGGCATTTCTATTATATAAATCATTTTCCATGCGATCATCTTAACCCAAGAAATAGACTACGTCTAACCTCAATTCAAAGCACAACTAAATATGCTGGCTATACACCCAATGTTTCTGCCCATGAAAGCGCATTGAGATGGGCACTATTTATTTTTTTCGGCTCAAGCTGCAAAGACATCGCCAACTCTTCGATCTTTTCTGCATCCCCTTGCTCACAAGCTTCTGCCAATTCCAGAAACGGTCCGTACATCCCTTGCCTAGTGAGCAAGGCATCGCTGACAGCTGCTGGCAGGGATAATCTTTCCAGCACTTTCTCCATTGGAGTTTCCAGAATGGCATCCAGTAAAGAAAACATTCCGACAACAAACAGGTTGTCGCGGTCACGTAACTCCACGTAATCCTGCCCAAGCAATTCTGTCAACCTGCCCCGAGTCATCGCGGTAATCAGCAATGCATGTGGTGTTGTCGCCTGGCCAGCGGTAACAAGCAATAATGTGAGCCAGCGGTACAGCTGTTGATACCCGAGAATTGCAATTGCGTGCCGGATCGATTCAATTTCGCATGACAAGCCGAAACCAACGGAATTAATGTAGCGTAGCAATTTGAAGGTAAGCGCTACATCGTGTTTAAAAAACTTTTCAATTTCTGGCGCATCGGCATTTTCGCGCACCTTGTTAAGAAGTAACAGGACGTTTTCATAAGCCGGATTAATGGTTTTAGCTGAGAGCGTTTCTGGATGGGCGAAATGAAACCCTTGAAAATAATCGAACCCTAGTTCCTTGCACGCCTTGAACTCTTGAGCCGTTTCGACTTTCTCCGCAAGCATTTTTGCCGTAACGTTACGCTTCTCAAGTGCTGCAAGAACCTGCCTTGCTTTGTCCAAGGGAGTTTGTCGAATATCGATCTTAATATAGCTTGCAAAAGGTAACAGTTGCGCAGACAACTCTGTCAGTTCGAAATCGTCGAGGGCAAACCGAAATCCTTTGGAGCGTAAATACTGACAGCGGGCTAGCACCTGTGGCGTAGGCTGAACCGTCTCAAGCAATTCAAGGACGATCCGGTCGGTGGGCAATACTTCAATCACCCCGTTTCCCAGCAGAATGGACGCAGAAACATTGAGAAAAGCCGGCTTGTCTCCCAATACCCACTTCGCCCCGATATCGCACAGGGTATTCGCAAGAACGGTAGCGCTAGCATCGTGCTCGTCATGGATACGTGCTGTAGTCGCTTCGTGATGATGACGAAAAAGCAACTCGTAA
>CALMWM010000130.1 GCA_937873435.1 uncultured Gallionellaceae bacterium | reverse complement strand
AAGGTCGCGAAGGAATTCAACCAAGCTGACAAAGGCACTGGAATTCGGAAGAAGAAACCAAAGTAAAATACGTTGCCAAAGTAGGATGCGGTAGATGCCTGACAACGGTAGGGAACCAGAGTTTACTTCCGCTGAGAAAAAATCCGTTCGTGAACTACTAGATGCGTATGAAAAATCTCAATGGCTAGGCCGGCTCTTGTTCAAGGCGACGATAGCAATAGGAGGCCTTATCGCTTTCCTTGTTACTCTCAAGGGCCAGCTGCTGAACCTGTTGCGAGGATGAAAATGCAACTAAGTCGATCTTGGGTAATCCAAAACTTCGTTTACCTGCCGGTAATCGTGTCATTGGCAGCTGGCGGCATCATTTTGTATTGGCACTCGAATTTGCCAATACATGAACTTTTCGAGACCGAAATTACACCAAGTGTTGTTTATTTGGATTCCGAAGGCAAGCTTTGCGTTTCACTTTCAGTAGTTTCAATTCGCTCTGAGCGATGTGGTATTACGCTCATTCGCCGCTCTTTCGCTCGCGTAAGTGACAACCGTATTGTGTTAGAACTAATGACATCAGGTGGCGCGATGCCTTCTGACGGCAAAAAGAGAAAAGGCCCGCCGGTTCCTATTTGTCTTCCTCCGGAGCAATTTCCTGATGGAGAATACATCGTTACCACACGGGCAGACAACAGGTGCAGCGATGGTCGTTTGGTAACCGCCATCAGCGATTTTGGTCGATTTCGAGTGGAAAGGAATCCGAAATGAACAAATACGAACTCGCTCAATACCTCGCTAACCTACTCTCCGTCCATTCCTACGTCGAAGCCCTCGGCGCGGAACATAAATGGTTGGGCGCAGAGATTTCCTTAGCCCACCTCGCCCTCGAAAGGAGGATTGAATATGAAGCAAGGCAAAGCGCGGATCGACGGACAGAACGATTGGAAAATGGAACCAAAGCCCAAGAAGGTTGACCCTGCGGCCGTGAACCAACTAGGCAACCACTTGGGAAACCCTAATGCCATTGAGAAAATCTACAACGGCATGGGCTATAAGCAAGTCGGCTCGGCAACCCTTGGCAAAGGCAACCAAGGCCCTGGCGCTCATCGAACCGTGCATCGCACTGGTTCACAGAAAGGAAAGTGAAACATGGAATACGATTGGGATCGGATTAAGCTTTTGGTCGAAATCGTTGACTCGCTTCGTGGCCATCCAAATCTCAAACCCCTGGCCGACGCTGCGATGCAGGAATTGAACTTGATGGCCAATCCGCCTGAGGCTGAGACAACCGAAAACGAGGATGAAACCGATGAGTAAATCCGGCTCCCAAGGCCCAAAGGGCGTAGGTGCTAGCTCGCGCGATGTTAACAACTACTCTCCTCCGCAGGGCCCTTCCAATATCAATGATGCTAAAGGCCCGGGCATCCATGGCTACGTCTATCGCCAAGGCACGCAGGGTCCTACGTCCTGCGCCAACGATGAATCCGGCCGCCCCGGCATTGGCGGTAAAAACTACGGCGTCGAAGGCACCCAAGAAGACGCAGGACCTGAAGAAAGAGATTAACCGTGGTCGATCTCGTTGAAATCTCCAATCGCGCGTTGCAAGCTATAGGGTCACGGACAAACGTGACCCTGGCAGAACTTAATGGCAACTCCACCAACGAAGCGATTCAAATTAACCTTGTGCAAGCTTCGGTTCGTGATGAACTCTTGCGCAAGGCGCCGTGGAATTGTGGGAAAAACTTCGCGTCGTTGACATACATCACCTCTGCTCCAGGCACGCCGGAAAATGTCTCTTCGACCCTAACGGCCTGGCAAAAAGGCCTTCCGGCGCCGCCTTGGATATACGAGTATCAATACCCTACCGACTGCCTTCGTCCATGCTGGATTGTGCCACAGTTTTCCACCGGCTTCTCGGGTGTTCCGGTTTATCCAGTAACCACCGGCGGCGCTCCTGCTTTCTGGCAAGGGCCTCCAGTTCGTTTCCTTGTTTCCGTCGACCAATTCTACATGGCAACCGCAGTGGCTATTGTAGCCGCAGGCACTGGACATGCAGCTGGAGATGTTCTCACATTGGCCACTCCAACATCGGGACTTGGTGCACCTGCACAAGTACTGGTCACTACCGTCGCCGCTGGTGTCATCACTGCCGCCACGCTTGTCACTTCCATTGCCGAAGAAACCCTCGCCGGAGCCTACTTCGCGATCCCGTCGAATCCAGTCGCGCAAGCAAGTTCAACTGGAGTTGGCATTGGAGCAACCTTTAACCTAACTTTCCCTTCACCGCCTGCAAAGGCTGACCAGAAAGTCATCCTTACCAATCAACAATCTCCGATTCTCGCCTACGTCAAACGTGTCACCGATGCCAATATCATGGACGATGACTTCGTCGAAGCTTGGGTTCAAGCCCTCGGCGCCGTAATTTGCCCAAACGTCAACGGAGACACCTCTAAAATCGCCCTTGCGCTTCAACGCGCTAACAACAAAATCCAAGAAGCGCGCAAAAACGACGCTAACGAAGGCCTTACCATCAACGATGTCACCGCCGATTGGCTCCGCGTGCGCGGCGTAGCTTATCCAACATGGAGCGGTAACACTGGTACCCAGTTCGACTGGGGGCCGCTTTTCACTCCGTTTGGATAGCCTCTGATGGCCCAGCCAGTAATGCAGCATTCGTTTCACGCAGGGGAATGGGCTCCTGCGCTGAACGCCAGAGTCGATCTCGCAAAATATCGCTCTGCGGCCGCTTTGCTGCGAAATTTCTTCGTCGACTATCGTGGTGGTGCATCCACGCGGATGGGAACAAAATACGTTCTTCAGGCTTATAAATCCGCAACCGCGGTTCGGATTATCCCTTTCTCTGCATCGTTTACTGTAAACTACGTTCTTGAACTTGGCGATGGATATATTCGATTTCATTTCAACGGTGCACCGATTCTCGAGGCTTCAAAAGCCATTCTTGGTGTTACTCAGGCTTCGCCCGGCTCAGTAAACGTCACTGCCCATGGCTTCAACACTGGTGACTGGGTTTTTATAACCGGCATTGCTGGAATGACCCAACTTAATGGGCGCTATTTTCGCGTAGTTAACATCGACGCTAATCATTTCTCCCTCCAGCGAATTCTCGATTCATCCGCAGTTAACACTGGAGCCTATGGCGCTTGGACCTCTGGCGGCACCGCTGCTCGTGTTTACACCCTTCCTTCCCCTTATGCAGCGGCAGATTTATCTCTAATTAAATACGCTCAGAACGTTAATACGATGATCCTATGTCACCCAAGCTATCAACCACAAGTTCTAA
>CALMWM010000129.1 GCA_937873435.1 uncultured Gallionellaceae bacterium | reverse complement strand
GACACCATCATGGCCGCGGCGGGCGATCAGGCGGAAGCGATCGTCCACGACATCATCCGCGATTACCGGGGCGAGTATATCCTCGCGGTCGAGGGCAACATTCCGCTGGCCAATGACGGGATGTGCTGCATCGTCGGCGGGCGGCCTTTCCGCCAGCAGTTCGACGAGGTGGCGAAGCACGCCAAGGCGATCATCGCCTGGGGTACCTGTGCCTCATCCGGCTGCGTGCAGGCGGCGCGTCCCAATCCCACCAAGGCGACGCCGGTGCACAAGCTGGTCAGCCACGTGCCGGTAATCAACGTTCCCGGCTGTCCGCCCATCGCCGAAGTGATGACCGGCGTGCTCTCCTACATCCTGACTTACGACCGGCTGCCCGAGCTCGACAACCAGTTGCGCCCGAAGATGTTCTATTCCCAGCGCGTTCACGACAAATGCTATCGCCGCGCCCACTTCGACGCCGGCCAGTTCGTCGAGACATGGGACGATGATGGCGCGCGCCAGGGCTGGTGCCTGTACAAGATGGGCTGCCGCGGCCCGACCACCTACAATGCCTGCGCCTCGATGGGCTGGAACGAGGGCGTCAGCTTCCCGATCAAATCCGGCCACGGTTGTATCGGTTGCTCGGAAGAGGGATTCTGGGATCGCGGCCCGTTCTACGAGCGCTTGCCCGACATGCAGCAATGGGGCGTGGAGTCCAACGCCGACAAGATCGCCGTGGCGGGGGCTGCCGTGTTGGGCGGCGCCATCGCCGTCCAGACCGCAGCGACGCTGGTCAAGCGCGTCCTCTCCGGCAAACGCCCGAAAGAAGGCGCCGCCAGTAGCAAGGATGAAACCGGAACACCAGGAAACCAAGAATGAGCCAGATCACCACCCCCAATGGTTTCACCCTCGACAATTCGGGGCGCCGCATCGCCATCGACCCGGTCACCCGCATCGAGGGGCATTTGCGCATCGAGGTCAACGTAGACAGCAGCAACGTCATCCGCAACGCGGTTTCGGTCGGCACCATGTGGCGCGGCCTGGAGCCTATCCTCAAGGGCCGCGACCCGCGCGACGCCTGGGCTTTCGTCCAGCGGATCTGCGGGGTTTGCACCGGGGTGCACGCGCTCGCTTCGGTGCGCGCGGTGGAGGATGCGCTGGGTATCTCCATCCCGACGAACGCCAATACCATCCGCAATATCATGCACCTGGCGTTGTACGCGCACGACCATCTGGTGCATTTCTATCACCTGCACGCGCTCGACTGGGTGGACGTGGTTTCGGCGCTGTCCGCCTCGCCCAAGGCGACTTCCGAGCTGGCGCAGTCGATTTCGTCGTGGCCCAAATCTTCCCCCGGCTATTTCAGCGACGTGCAGAAAAAGGTCAAGCAGATGGTCGGTTCCGGCCAGTTGGGGCCGTTCCGCAACGGTTACTGGGGACACCCGGCCTACAAGTTGCCGCCGGAAGCCAATCTGATGGCGGTCGCCCATTACATCGAGGCGCTTAATTTCCAGCGCGAGATCGTCAAGATCCAGGCGGTGTTCGGCGGCAAGAATCCCCATCCGATGTGGCTGGTCGGCGGCGTGCCGTCCGCCATTAATGTCCATGGGGCGGGTGCGGTCGGCGCGGTCAACATCGAGCGTCTCAATTTGGTGAAGAGCATCGCCGAGCAGACGCTGGACTTCATTTCGCAAGTGTATATCCCGGATTTGCTGGCGATCGCCTCCTTTTACAAGGACTGGTTCAAGCTGGGCGGCGGGCTGGCCAGCCGCAACCTGCTTTCTTACGGGGAATTCCCCACGCTCGCCAACGATACCTCCAACCACAGCCTGATGCTGCCGCGCGGCGCGATCCTGGACGGCGACCTGACGCATCTGCACGAGGTGGATCTCAAGGATCCCAGCCAGATCCACGAGTTCGTCGAGCATTCCTGGTACAAATATCCCGACGAAAAGGCCGGTTTGCATCCCTGGGACGGCAAGACCGACATGACTTTCAGCCTCGGCCCGAAATCCCGCGGCGGCAAGAACGGCGAACGCATCGAATCCATCGACGAAGAGGCCAAATACAGCTACATCAAGGCGCCCCGCTGGAAGGGACACGCCATGGAAACCGGCCCGCTGGCGCGGCTGGTCATCGCCTATGCCTCCGGCGACAAGCGGATCAAGGAACTGGTGGACGGCACCCTGAAAAAGCTCGATTTGCCGCTGACGGCGCTGTTCTCGACCATGGGGCGCACCGCGGCGCGCGGCTTGGAAGGGCTGTGGGCGGCGGAAAAACTCAAGGAGGAAATCGTCCAGTTGCAGGCCAACATCAAATCGGGCAACACCGCCACCGCCAACACCGAAAAATGGGAACCCAAGACCTGGCCCAGTGAGGCCAAGGGCGCCGGTTACAGCGAGGCGCCGCGCGGCGCGCTGGGGCACTGGATCAGGATCAAGGAAGGGAAGATCGACAATTACCAGTGCGTCGTTCCCACCACCTGGAATGCCAGCCCGCGCGATCCCGCCGGCAATATCGGCGCTTACGAGGCATCGTTGCTGGGTGTGCCGATGGCCGACCCGACCAAGCCGCTGGAAATCCTGCGCGTGGTGCATAGCTTCGATCCGTGTCTGGCGTGCGCCACTCATGTCATCGGCCCCGACGGCGGGCTGCTGACCGAGGCGAAAATACTCTAAGGCGGCACCATGCCCAAATTCATTCTCTATCACAGGATGCCCGAAAAAGGCTTGTTGCCGGCGGTGATGGTTTACGGGCCGGGAGCGCGTATCTGGCACTGGCTGAATGCGCTGGCGGTACTGGTGCTGGCGATAACCGGCTATTTCATCGGAATGCCGCCGCCTTCGGCGATCGGCGACACCTCGACGCTGTATGTGATGGGCTGGATCCGCTTTTTTCACCTGGCGTTCGGCTACATTTTCGCGCTGCTCTCCATCATGC
>CALMWM010000128.1 GCA_937873435.1 uncultured Gallionellaceae bacterium | reverse complement strand
GCCGCACCCGCGACGCGCTGGCCGTCGAGGTTGATCTGCACATAGGCGATCGCTTCGGCATCGGTGCCTGCGCCGAGCGCGTGCTCGCTGTAATCCACCACGTTCATCTGCTGCCCGCTATGGCGCATCCAGCTGTCGACGAAGGCCGACAGCGCGCCTTCCCCTTCGCCGTGCAAGGGCTGTTCGACGCCGTTCTCGACGATGTGCGCGGTGATCACGTCATGGTCGCCGCTGCGCGCCAACTGGTAACCTTTCAGCGCCAGCGGTTCGCCATCGGCGACGAAATGCGCCATGAACAGCGCGTGGATGGTGGCGCTGTCGATTTCGCCGCTGCGTTCCTCGCTGGCCCGCTGGACGATCTGCGCCAATTCCACCTGCATCCAGCGCGGCAGGTTCAAGCCGTAATCGCGCGCCAGCACGAACGCCACGCCGCCCTTGCCGGACTGGCTGTTGATGCGGATCACCGCCTGGTAATCGCGCCCGAGATCCTTCGGGTCGATGGGCAAATAAGCCACCTGCCACGGCTCGTCCGGCTGCTGTTGGTTCAGGCATTTGTTGATCGCGTCCTGGTGGCTGCCGGAGAAGGCGGTGTACACCAGTTCGCCGATCCACGGGTGGCGCGGATGCACGGGGATGCCGGTGCATTCGCTGACTACCTGGATGATCTCGTCGGGGTTGGAGAGATCGAGTTGCGGAGCTATGCCCTGGCTGTAGAGGTTCATCGCCATCGTGACGATGTCCAGGTTGCCAGTGCGCTCGCCGTTGCCCAGCAGCGTGCCCTCGACCCGCTCGGCGCCGGCCAGCAACGCAAGTTCCGCCGCAGCCACCGCGCAGCCGCGGTCGTTGTGGGTATGCACCGAGAGCACGATGCTGTCGCGGCGACTGATATGGGTGGAGAAATATTCCACCTGGTCGGCAAAGCAGTTCGGCGAGGCGACCTCCACGGTGGTCGGCAGGTTGATGATGCAGGGGCGTTGCGGGGTCGGCTGCCACACGTCGAGCACCGCTTCGCATACCGTCACCGCGTAGTCGGGCTCGGTGCTGGTGAAGCTCTCGGGGGTGTATTCGAACACCCACTCGGTTTCCGGGTGTTGCGCCGCCTCGCGTTTGACCCACTCGGCGCCGCGCCGGGCGATCGCGGTGATGCCGTCGCGATCCAGGCCGAACACCCGTTCGCGCTGCACCGTGGAGGTGGAGTTGTAGACGTGCATTACCGCCCGGCGTGCGCCGCGCAAGGCCTCGAAGGAACGCACGATCAATTCCTCGCGCGCCTGCGTGAGCACCTGCACGGTCACGTCCTCGGGGATCTGGTTTTCCTCGATCAGCCAGCGCACGAAGTCGTAATCCGGCTGGCTGGCCGAGGGAAAGCCCACCTCGATCTCCTTGAAGCCGAGCTTGACCAGCAGCGCCCACAAGCGGCGCTTTTGCGCCACGTTCATCGGTTCGAGCAGCGCCTGGTTGCCGTCGCGCAGGTCGACGCTGACCCAGCGCGGGGCCTGCATGATGGAGCGATTCGGCCATTGCCGGTGGTGCATCGGCGCGGCCGGGGTGGGGCGGTACTTGTTGTGGTTGAACGCTTTCATGATCCATCTCCTTAATGTGAGACTCGCAAAGCGAGACCTCGTCCCTCTCTCCCTCCGGGAGAGGGTTAGGAGAGAGGGGAACGGCCATGGCCGTTAGGTTGCCGGGGTGACTGCCTTATCCTTGTGGGAAAGGTTTGAGCGACTCTCGCCGGGTAGGCAATGCGTCAAAATTACCCGTGGGTAACGGGTAGGAGAAAGATTAATGCAAATTCCCAAGCAGATGCTTGCGAAATTAGCTTTGTATTGGGGTGCGCCGGCAATAAAGTTGCGGTCGTGTGCGTATGTTTGATATAACATGCCTTTGGCGTGTGTTTGGGGGCAAGTTAATGGAACTCGACCGTTACGATCGGCATATTCTCGACGTGTTGCAGCAGGAGGGACGCATCAGCAATCAGGAGCTGGCCGACCGCATCGGTCTTTCCCCCTCGCCGTGCCTGCGCCGGGTGCGCACCCTGGAGGAAACCGGCCTGGTCACCGGCTACCGGGCGCTGCTGGATGCGAAGAAACTGGGCTACGCGCTGATGGCGCTGATCCATATTTCCATGGATAGACACACCCCGGAGCGTTTCACCAATTTCGAGGCCAGGATCGCCGAATTGCCGGAGGTGCTGGAGTGCCTGCTGATTACCGGCCAGGACGCCGACTACCAGCTCAAGGTCGTGGTGCGCGACATGGACGCCTACCAGGAACTGTTGCTCAACCGGATCACCCGCATCGAAGGCGTATCCGGGGTACACTCCAGCTTCGTGTTGCGCCGCGTGGTGGACAAGACCGCGCTGCCGGTCGGCATGGGGTAGCGGTTGCCCACTGCCAAATCAAGTTTATTGGCTTATCCCGAAAGCAAGAAAATGCTCAAGAAACTCCTGTTCCTGATGTTGCTCCTGATACTGTCCGGCGCACAGGCCGAGCAAGGCGACGGCGATTCGTTCTGCAAGGCCAGTGTCGATCCCTACGGCGTTCCGGTCGGCAATGTCGTCTGGTGGGTCGTCGACGGCCAGCATTTTCTCCATACCAAGGACGGCGAAACCTTCGCTTTTCCGGGCGCGGAAATGACTTTCTGTCTCGACGAATCCTGTACCAAACGCCATCGTTTCGCGATCCGAAAACCCCTCAATCTTTCCTCGGCTGCGCAAAAACTAGCGGGGCTGGAAGGCGAATTGCAGATGAAAAAACTCGCCGAACTGGCCGGGAATCCCTGACCAGCAGTTGGAGTTGCTCCTATCCGGCTCGCGTCCGGTTGATCAATGTCGCAATAATTTCGGGTTTCTGGAACGGCAAGGCGTGGTCCGCACCCTCTATCGAATGGCAGTGCCAGTCGTCGCGGGTGGAGGCGATCCGCTGGCAGAGATCGTGGACATCGGGGTGCGAGCGCGCGCCGATGAAGCTGCTGACCTCGGCTTGGGCAGCGATCAGCGCGTCGCGGTCGAGGTGCTGGCTGGCGCTGTAGACGCATTCGATCGCGCAGGCCAGGCCGGCAGGGCGGTGGGACAGGCGGGTGCGGATGATTTCCTCGTTGGCCGAGCCGCGCGTGCGGTTGGGGGCGATGGCGTCGAGGAACAGTTCCAGGCCTTCCCCGAGATGCTCCAGGCGGCGCAGGCGTTTGGCGGCATGGAGCATCAAGTCACGGC